>NZ_JAGRQY010000071.1:0-38854 GCF_018223905.1 Klebsiella sp. 28 | reverse complement strand
TTATTATTCAGATAATTACTAAAATAATTTTTCTACTCATTTTGACCTTGATAGCCAGCCGACTGCGTACCAGACTTAAACTTAATGCTCAAACAGGAGGTCAGTATGCCCTATCGCAGTAAACAAGAACTCCCCGACAGCGTTCAGCATGTACTGCCTGCCCATGCGCAGGAAATTTATAAAGAAGCGTTTAACAGCGCCTGGGATCAATATAAAGATAAAGACGAGCGGCGCGATGACGCCAGCCGCGAAGAGACGGCGCACAAAGTCGCCTGGGCGGCGGTGAAGAACAGCTATGAGAAAGGCGATGATGATAAGTGGCATAAGAAAAAATAATCGCTGACGCCGCATTTTCGCTTGCCAGCGCCCCGCTGATTGCTTATTGAAAGATAAAGCTGGATAATATTTCAGCAATATTGATGGATGCATGAGACGAACGCCGGGAAGCGGGCAGTGGCGGAGGTAGTAAACAGTGTTAACTCGTGATTTCTTAATGAATGCGGATTGTAAGACAGCGTTTGGCGCTATTGAGGAATCGCTACTCTGGTCGGCAGAACAACGTGCAGCCTCGCTGGCGGCGACGCTGGCCTGCCGCCCGGATGATGGCTCAGTATGGATCTTTGGCTACGGTTCGCTTATCTGGAACCCGGCGCTCAATTATCGCGAGTCCTGCACCGGCACGCTGCCGGGCTGGCACCGCGCGTTTTGCCTGCGGTTGACCGCCGGGCGCGGTAGTGCCTGCCAGCCGGGACGCATGCTGGCTCTCAAAGAGGGCGGCCGAACCACCGGCGTCGCCTATCGTCTGCCTGACGACACGCTGGAGGAGGAGCTGACCCTGCTGTGGAAGCGGGAGATGATCACCGGCTGCTATCTGCCCACCTGGTGCAAGCTGGAGCTGGACGACGGACGGACGGTGAATGCCCTGGTGTTTATTATGGATCCGCGCCATCCACTGTTTGAACCGGATACCAGTGCCCAGGTTATCGCCCCGCTGATCGCCCGGGCCAGCGGGCCGCTCGGCACCAACGCCCAGTATCTGTTTTCGCTTGAGCAGGCGCTGCGCAAGCTGGGCATGCACGATGCCAGTCTCGATGACCTGGTGGCCAGCGTCCGCGCGCTGTTGGGCGAGAGTCCGACGCCGGGCCTGGCCTGAGCGCGCGCAAAAGAAAACGCCCGGCATGACCGGGCGTCCGATTGCTGACCAGTAAGGAAAAAGCGTGGTTTTTCCTTACTGGTGGTTATCAGCCGAAAATCAATAAATTGATTTTCCTTGTTATTTTTCTGGTGCAATCTGCAAGTACAATGATTGCATGAGGTTTGTCATGAATCTCACGCCCGGCATGACCGGGCGTGTGTTCTGGCAGTGACGGTCAGGCCGGCACGTAGCTGATGGAGTGCTCCAGCGACTGGCTGTGACTGTCGATAAGCACGTTCCAGGTGCCGCTGTAGGGCACCGTCAGATAGGCGCTGTCCCGATCCTGCACGCTCAGAATATCCGCATGACTGTCGCCCGGGACCTTCGCGCTCATCAGATGAATATGGCAGCGCTCTGAGCACCGCACCACCAGCGTGTCACCACCAAATAACGTCAAACTTGCTTTAACCATCGCCATTTTATACCCCGTTTCTGTCCCGCTACAGCATCCTGCCCACCCAGTCCTCGCGTGATATTGTTCACACTTTGCTCTGTGCATCACACCAAACGGCGCGGGTCGGGATGCTGATTTTGATCAAAAAAAGGGATAAAGATTAAACAAAAATGACGTTGTTCCTGAAAGCATTCAGCTAACGTTTTTTTTACCTCTGCAGGCGGCGAAACCTGATATTTCCTGCCGTTCGGCGCCCCAGATTCAGAAGGTCAGCACTTTATCTGCCGCCAGGGTCCACTGGGCCAGCTCAACGAGAGTGCCAACCTCCACGCCGTCAACCAGCGGCAGTGCGCTGACCCCGCGGCCGTCCGCGCAGGTTTTACACAGCTTCACGGGAACCTGCTGGGCGGTGAGGATCTCCAGCATCTGCTGCACATTATACCCTTCTGCCGGCTTCTGCCCCCGCAGCCCGGCGGTGACGGCGTCGGACATCAGAAACAGCTTGAGATCGAGGTCGGACTGCTGCTCGCGCAGGGCAATGGCCAGGCGCAGGCTGTTGAACAGGGATTCGCTGCCGTAGGCGGCGCCGTTGGCGATGATCACAATACGTTGCATACAAACTCCTTCTTAAAGGCACGGTTATTGCTTTAGGCAGTATAAAGCGTTAACCCGGAGGAGGGGTATGAATAATACGACTGGTCATGCGCACGATGCGACGGCCTGGCTGCAGCTGGCGCGTCGCCTGCAAAAACAACAGCTTCAGCAGCTTAGCCAACTGGGGGAACTGGCCAGCCAGCTCAGCGCGCTGGTGCATATGCTGCAGTGTGAGCGCGGGGCGTCGAATATCTATCTTTGCTCGGGCGGCTTGCTGTATACAGCGGAGTGTCGGGCGGGAGGGGCGCTGGTTGACGAGCGGCTAGCCCTGTTTTATGCCAGCCTCGAACGCGCGCGCGCGGTAGCCGGCAGCGCACTGTGCTGGCGTATCGCCAGAGCGGTTGACGAGCTGGCGCAGCTCCCGGCGCTACGCGCGCAGATCGGCCGCCGGCAAATTGCCGCTGAAGCCGCGACGGAGCAGTTCAGCCGCGTCATCCGCCATCTGCTGAACATCGCCCCGCAGCTCAATGACAGCATTGACGATCCGCCGGTGGCTGGTCGGATGGTCGCCCTGTACAGCTTTATGCAGGGAAAAGAGCTGGTGGGCCAGGAGCGCGCGCTGGGAGCATTGGGCTTTACCCGCGGCGAGTTCAGCGACAGCCTGCGCCAGCAGCTGGTGGACCGTATTGACGGTCAGCAGCCCTGCTTCGACAGCTTTCAGGCGCTGGGCAGCCCGGCGACCGTCCAGTTGTTCAGAACCCAGTGCCACGCCGGTCTGGATATTGAACAGCTGCGGCGGATCGCCTGTACCCGCCAGCCGGCTGCCGACGGCGGGGAAACGGCGCTGCGCTGGTTTGGTCTGCAAACCCAACGGCTTGAGCAACTGCGCGAAGTGGAAGAGCAACTGATCGACGATCTGCTGGATGCCACCGACGCGCTGTTAGCAGACGACGCGCCTGGCTGGCAGGCCGGAGAGGAAGACGATAGCGTGACGCCACGGCTCGATAAACAGCTACTGCCGCTGGTGCGCCAGCAGGCCTATGAGCTGCAGCAGCTCTCCAGCCAGCTGGCCTCGCTGAAAGACGCGCTCGAAGAGCGCAAGCTGATCGAAAAAGCGAAAAGTCTGCTGATGACGCACCAGGGAATGCAGGAGGAGCAGGCCTGGCAGACGCTGCGCAAGATGGCCATGGACAAAAATCAGCGCATGGTTGAGATAGCCCGCGCGCTGCTGATGGTGAAGGCGATTTGGCCGCTAACACCAAAGGAGTAGATGCACAATCGATGGGCATTCTTTGCCTGCCGGCGGTGCACTTTTAGGTGAAAAACCGGCCAGCGTTGGGAAAAAGCCCGCCAGCGCGCTATTGCCAAAGCTGGCATCCCGTTTGCATTACTTATTAAGTGAATAAAAGTCCGGGCAACGAACCAATGGCGGTTCGGGGGCCCGTGGATAAAGGCGTCCTGCAGTGCGTATGCACTGTCGGGCGCTTTTTTTTTGCGCATGGTGGAGCGGATATGGGCGACAAATTTTCAATTTCCCGGCGGCGCTTGCTGCAGGCAGGGGCCGCGCTGGGCGGCGCGATGCTGCTGCCGGGCGTGATGCAGGCCGCCTGGGCCGGCGGCTCGGACAAACCGGAGCAAACCCGCGTGCGGGTCGGATTTATTCCGCTGACCGATTGCGCGCCGCTGGCCATCGCCGCGGCGAAGGGGTTTGACCAAAAATATGGCATCACCCTGGTGGCGAGTAAGGAAGCCAGCTGGGCGGCGGTGCGCGACAAGCTGGTGGCCGGCGAGCTCGACGCGGCGCATATTCTCTATGGCCTGCTGTACGGCCTCGAACTGGGGATCGCCAGCAAGCCGCAGGCGATGGCCAATTTGATGACCCTCAACCGCAATGGCCAGGCGATTACCCTCTCCAGCGAGCTGCAGGAGAAAGGGGTGACCGACCTCGGCGGGCTGAAGCGGCTGATCGACCGCAGCGCGCCGGGCAGTTACACCTTCGCCCATACCTTTCCTACCGGCACCCATGCCATGTGGCTTTACTACTGGCTGGCGAGCGCCGGCATTGATCCCTTCAACGATGTGCGCACCGTCGTGGTGCCGCCGCCGCAGATGGTGATGAACATGCGCATCGGCAATATGAGCGGCTTTTGCGTCGGCGAGCCATGGAACGCCCGCGCCATTAACGACCGTATCGGCTTCACCGCGGCCACTTCCCAGGATATCTGGCCCGAGCATCCGGAAAAGGTGCTGGGCACCCGTCGCGACTGGGTGGAACGCAACCCGAACACCGCCCGCGCGTTGGTGGCGGCCCTGATGGAGGCGCAGCGTTGGATCGCCGCCTCGCCGGAGAACACCCGGGAGACGGCCCGCCTGCTCGCCAGACGCGGCTGGCTCAATACCAAGGAGCAATACCTCACCGGCCGGATGCTGGGAGAGTATGACAACGGCCTTGGCCGCCGCTGGCAGGATGCCCATCCGATGCGCTTCTGGGCCGGGGGCGAGGTGAGTTTCCCGTGGCTGTCGGACGGGATGTGGTTCCTCACCCAGTTCCGCCGCTGGGGGTTGCTGAAGCAGGCTCCGGATTACCTCGCGGTGGCGTCGCGCATTAACCGCATCGATGTCTGGCAGGCTGCCGCCCAGGCGGTAGGAGGGATCAGCGCGCCGGCAGCCAGGATGCGCAGCAGCACACTAATGGACGGGACGGTATGGAACGGGTCCGACCCGGAAGGCTACGCCCGCCATTTCTCTATTCAACGTAAGGGGGCATGAGATGAAGCAGGCACAACGTAAGCAACCGGTCGTCAGCGTGGACAACGCGCCTGGCGAAGTGATTATCCTGCCGCCGGTGCAGGTCCGGCGCACCACGCCGACCGTCACGCGCTGGCTGCGTGAGCTCACCCAGCGCCTGCTGCCCCCGCTGTTGGGGCTGGGTGTGCTGCTGCTGGCCTGGCAGCTGGCGGCGATGCATAGCAAAGGCTTTCCCACGCCGCTGAGCACGCTGGACTCGGCGCTGACCCTGTTTGCCGATCCGTTCTATCAGGACGGGCCCAATGACATGGGCATCGGCTGGAACGTGCTGGCCTCCCTGCAGCGCGTGGCGGTGGGCTTCGGCCTGGCGGCGCTGGCGGGCATTCCGCTGGGGTTTTTGATCGGCCGTTCGCTGTTCTTCGCCCGCATGTTTAATCCGCTGATTGCTCTGCTGCGCCCGGTCAGCCCGCTGGCCTGGCTGCCGATTGGCCTGCTGCTGTTCCAGAAGGCGGAGCCGGCTTCCAGCTGGACCATTTTTATCTGCTCCATCTGGCCGATGGTGATCAACACCGCGGAGGGGGTGCGGCGGATCCCGCAGGACTATCTCAACGTCGCCCGCGTCCTCCAGCTCTCGGAGTGGACGGTGATGCGCAAAATCCTCTTTCCGGCGGTGCTGCCGTCGGTGCTTACCGGCGTGCGCCTCTCCATCGGCATCGCCTGGCTGGTGATCGTGGCGGCGGAAATGCTTACCGGCGGGCTGGGGATCGGCTTCTGGATCTGGAACGAGTGGAACAACCTCAATGTGGAAAACATCATCATCGCCATCGTCATTATCGGCGTCGTCGGCCTGCTGCTGGAGCAGGGCCTGATGCTGCTCGCTCGCCGCTTTAGCTGGCAGGAAAAATAAGGAGCCAACATGAAACCATTAATTCAGGTGCAGGCCGTCAGCCAACGCTTCAACACCGCCAGCGGCGAGTTCCTGGCGCTGCAGAATGTCTCCTTCGATATCGTCGAAGGGGAGACCATTAGCCTGATCGGCCACTCGGGTTGCGGAAAATCGACCCTGCTGAACCTGATCGCCGGGATCTCCACCCCTACCGAGGGCGGACTACTGTGTGATAACCGGGAAATCGCCGGTCCCGGGCCGGAGCGGGCGGTGGTTTTCCAGAACCACTCGCTGCTGCCGTGGCTGAGCTGTTTCGACAATGTGGCGCTGGCGGTGGATCAGGTGTTCCGTCGCACCATGAGCAAGAGTGAGCGCCGGGAGTGGATCGAACACAACCTGGCGCGCGTACAGATGGGTCATGCGCTGCACAAACGTCCCGGGGAGATCTCCGGCGGCATGAAGCAGCGGGTGGGTATCGCCCGGGCGCTGGCGATGAAGCCGAAAGTGTTGCTGCTTGATGAGCCCTTCGGCGCCCTGGATGCGCTGACCCGCGCCCACCTCCAGGACACGGTGATGCATATCCAGCAGGAGCTCAATACCACCATCGTCATGATCACCCACGACGTTGATGAAGCGGTGCTGCTCTCGGATCGGGTGCTGATGATGACCAACGGTCCGGCGGCGACGGTCGGCGAGATCCTCGCGGTCGATCTGCCGCGTCCGCGCCACCGCGTTCAGCTGGCGGACGACAGCCGGTATCACCATCTGCGCCAGCAGATCCTCCATTTCCTGTATGAAAAACAGCCGAAAGCGGCGTAAGGAGGCGGTCATGACGCGGCGACTGGTGGTGATCGGTAACGGCATGGCGGCCACCCGGCTGGTGCAGCGGCTGGTTGAGCGCGACCCCGCGCGGTTTGCCATTACCGTCGTCGGCGACGAGCCGCACCCGGCCTATAACCGCATTCAGCTCTCGCCGCTGCTGGCAGGTGAAAAAACGGCGGCGCAGATCCCGTTGCTGCCGGCGGAGTGGTATACCCGGCACGGGGTGTGCCTGCGGTCTGGCGAGGCGGTCGATGAAGTCGATATTCAGCAACGGCGGCTGCGCATCGCGGAAACCTGGCTGCCGTGGGATGAACTGGTGTTCGCCACCGGTTCGCGGTCCTTTATCCCGCCGCTGCCGGGCATTGATCGTCCGCAGGTTATGCCCTTCCGCACCCTGGCGGACGTGGAACGTATTCTGGCGATACCCGGCCCGGCGGTGGTGATTGGCGGCGGGGTGCTGGGGGTGGAAGCGGCGGCGGCGCTGCGTCGTCACGGCGGAGAGGTCACTCTTCTGCATCGCGGCAGCGGATTAATGGCGCCGCTGACCGACGCTTTTGCCGCCGATGAGCTCAGGCAGCAGCTTGAAGCGCGCGGCATTCGCTGCGTGCTGGAGTGCCACATCGCCGCCATCGACGCCGATGGCGTGCGGCTGGCGGACGGGCGCGTATTCCGCGCCGCCAGAGTGGTGCTGGCTACCGGCGTGCAGCCCGACAGCCGTCTGGCGGCGCAGTCCGGCGTGCTGTGCCAGCGGGGGATCGTGGTCGACCGTCAGATGGCCTCCTCGCTGCCGGGGATCAGCGCCATCGGCGAATGTTGCGAAATTGACGGCCAGACCTGGGGATTGGTGGCTCCCTGCCTGCGTCAGGCCGAGGTGCTGGCGGATCGCCTGTGCGGCGCCCCCGGCGAGGGCTTTGTCTGGCAGGACGCCGGGACCCGCCTGAAGGTCACCGGCATTGAACTCTTTAGCGCTGGCGAGCAGCAGGCCGGCGAACAGGATGACATTTATACCAGCTGGGACCCCATCGACCGCCACTATCGCCGCCTGCTGCTGCGCGATGGCCGCCTGCGCGGCGTGCTGCTGATGGGCGACTGCACCGCCGCCGCCGCGCTCACCGCGCGCCTGGAAAGCGATGAGCCTGTCACCGTGGACTGGCTTTTTGACCCCTCTTCAACGCAGCCGCAGGCTGCAGGAATGATGACAATGACGAAACCTGTATTAGTGCTGGTGGGACATGGCATGGTCGGCCACCATTTTCTCGAACAATGCGTGAGCCGCAATCTGCATCAGCAATATCGAATCGTGGTGTTTGGCGAAGAGCGTTACCCCGCCTACGACCGGGTACATCTCTCCGAGTATTTTGCCGGACGCAGCGCCGAGTCGCTGTCGCTGGCGGCCGGGGATTTCTTTATTGAACATGGTATTGAACTCCGCCTCGGCGAGGCGGTGGCGACCATCGACCGCGACGCACGGCTGGTACGGGACGCCGAGGGGCATGAAATCCACTGGGATAAACTGGTGCTGGCGACCGGCTCGTATCCCTTTGTTCCGCCAATCCCCGGTAACGATCTCGCGGGGTGCTTTGTCTACCGCACTCTTGACGATCTCGACCGTATCGCCGCCCATGCCGCCGCGGCGAAGAGCGGGGTGGTTATCGGCGGCGGGCTGCTCGGGCTGGAGGCGGCCAACGCCCTGAAACAACTGGGGCTGGAGACGCAGGTGGTGGAGTTTGCCCCGAACCTGATGGCCGTCCAGCTGGATAACGGCGGGGCGGCGATGCTCCGGGAGAAGATTGTCGCCCTCGGCGTGGGGGTGCATACCAGCAAAGCGACCACCGCCATCGTGCGCGAGGCCGACGGCCTGCGGCTGAACTTTGCCGACGGCGGCGCGTTGCGGACCGACATGGTGGTCTTCTCGGCGGGGATCCGCCCGCAGGACGCGCTGGCCCGCGGCTGCGCGCTGCAGGTGGGCGAACGCGGGGGAATTCACATCGACGGCCAGTGCCGCACCTCTGACCCGGACGTGCTGGCGATAGGCGAATGCGCCCTGTGGGACAATAAAATTTACGGTCTGGTGGCGCCGGGCTATCAGATGGCGCGCATCGCCGCGGCCACTCTCGCAGGAGAGGACGCCTGCTTTAGCGGCGCCGACATGAGCACCAAACTGAAGCTGCTGGGGGTCGACGTGGCCTCGTTTGGCGATGCGCAGGGGCGCACGCCGGGCTGTCAGAGCTATCAATGGACCGACGGTCCGCAGCAGATTTACAAAAAAATCGTCGTCAGTCAGGACGGCAAAGCCCTGCTTGGCGGCGTGCTGGTGGGGGATGCCAGCGACTATGCCACGCTGCTGCAGATGATGCTGAACGGCATGGCGCTGCCGCCGCGTCCGGAGAGTCTGATCCTGCCCGCGCTGGAGGGAGCCGCGCCGAAGGCGCTCGGCGTCGCGGCGCTGCCGGACAGCGCGCCGATCTGCTCCTGCCATAACGTCAGCAAAGGCGATATCTGCCAGGCGGTGAACAATGGGGCGAGGGATATGTCGGCGATAAAAAGTTGCACCAGAGCGGCTACCGGCTGCGGCGGCTGCAGCGCGCTGGTGAAACAGGTGATGGAGTATCAACTGGCGGAGCAGGGCGTCGAAGTGAAAAAAGACGTCTGCGAACATTTCCCGTGGTCGCGCCAGGAGATCTACCATCTGGTACGGGTTAACCATATCCATACCTTCGAGCAGTTGATTAGCCGCTACGGCCAGGGGCACGGCTGCGATGTCTGCAAACCGCTGGTGGCCTCGGTGCTGGCCTCCTGCTGGAACGAGTACCTGCTGAAGCCGGCGCACCTGCCGCTGCAGGATACCAACGACCGCTATTTCGCCAATATCCAGAAGGACGGGAGCTATTCGGTGGTGCCGCGGATGGCGGCAGGGGAAGTGACGCCGGACGGACTGATCGCCATCGGGCAGATCGCCAAACGTTACCAGCTCTACAGCAAAGTGACCGGCGGCCAGCGCATCGACCTGTTTGGCGCGCGGCTGGAACAGCTGCCGGCTATCTGGCGCGAGCTGGCCGACGCCGGGTTTGAAACCGGCCACGCCTACGGCAAGTCGCTGCGCACGGTGAAATCCTGCGTCGGCTCAACCTGGTGTCGCTACGGCGTGCAGGACTCCACCGGGCTCGCGGTACGGCTCGAGCATCGCTACAAAGGGCTACGCGCCCCGCACAAAATCAAGATGGCGGTCTCCGGCTGCACCCGCGAATGCGCTGAAGCCCAGGGGAAAGATATCGGGGTGATTGCCACCGACAAAGGCTGGAATCTGTACGTCTGCGGCAACGGCGGGATGAGACCGCGTCACGCCGACCTGTTTGCCAGCGATCTCGACGAAGCGACGCTGATCCGCAGCATCGATCGTCTGCTGATGTTCTATATCCGTACCGCCGATCGCCTGCAGCGAACCAGCACCTGGATGGATAACCTGGAGGGCGGCGTCGCCTATCTGCGGCAGGTGGTGCTGGAGGATAGTCTTGGCATTGGCGAGGAGCTGGAGCAGGAGATGGCCCGGATCGTCGACAGCTACCAGTGCGAGTGGCAGACCACCCTCAACGATCCGCAGCGTCTGGCGCTGTTCCGCTCCTTCGTTAATAGCGACCAGCCCGACGAGGCTGTGCAGCGCCGCGATCTGCGCGGTCAGCCGCAGCCGCTGCTGACTGAGACGTTGCCCGAAGGCGAACTCCCATCCCGACCGTGGCAGGCGGTATGCGACCTTGACGCCATTCCGGCGCAGGCGGGGATCGGCGCCCGCTTAGGGGAGCGGCAGATTGCCCTGTTCCGCTTCGGCGAGCGGGTCTACGCCCTCGACAACCGCGAGCCGGGCAGCGCGGCCAACGTGCTGTCGCGTGGGCTGTTAGGGGACGTCGGCGGCGAGCCGGTGGTGATCTCCCCGCTGTACAAACAGCGGATACGCCTGCGCGACGGCTGGCCGTGCGACGGCGACGAACAGGCGGTACGCGCCTGGCCGGTGAAAGTGGAAAACGGCAAAGTGTGGGTGGGCAACCAGCAGCTGCTGGCCCGCGCGGAGGCCTCCTGATGAAGACCATCCGAACGACCTGCCCCTACTGCGGCGTAGGCTGCGGGGTGCTGGCGAGCGTGGACGACGCGGGGCAGGTGAGCGTGCGCGGCGACGATCAGCACCCGGCGAACCTCGGCCGTCTGTGCGTCAAAGGGGCCGCCTTAGGGGAGACCACTGGCCTGGCGGGGCGGCTGCTGACGCCGGAGATCGACGGCCAGCAGGTAGCCTGGCCTCAGGCGCTGGCGGAAACCGCTGCGCGCCTGAGACAGATCATCGACCAGCACGGACCGCAAGCGGTGGCCTTTTACGCCTCCGGCCAGCTGTTAACCGAGGATTACTATGCCGCCAATAAGCTGATGAAAGGGTTTATCGGCGCGGCGAACATCGATACCAATTCACGGCTGTGCATGTCGTCAGCGGTCACTGGCTACAAGCGGGCCTTTGGCGCCGACGTGGTGCCCTGCAGCTACGATGATGTGGAAAACAGCGATCTGGTGGTGCTGGTCGGCTCGAACGCCGCCTGGGCGCATCCGGTGCTGTTCCAGCGGCTGGCGCAGGCGAAGCGGGATAATCCCCGATTGCGGATCGTGGCGATCGACCCCCGACGCACCGCTACCTGCGAGATCGCCGACCGCCATCTGGCGCTGGCCCCGGGAAGCGACGGCGGGTTGTTTGCGGGGCTGCTTAACGCCCTGGCTGAGGCAGGAGCCTGCGTCGATGGCTTTCGCGACGGCCCGCAGGCGCTGGCCGCCGCCCGCGGCTGGGACGTGGCGAGGGTGGCGGCCTTTTGCGGTCTGCCTGCCGATGAGGTGGCGGGATTCTATCGCGAGTTCATCGCCGCCCCGCGGGCGATCACCCTCTACACCATGGGAATCAATCAATCCGCCAGCGGCAGCGACAAATGTAACGCCATCATCAACGTCCATCTGGCCAGCGGGAAGTATGGCCGCCGCGGCTGCGGCCCCTTTTCGCTGACCGGTCAACCCAACGCCATGGGCGGCCGCGAAGTCGGCGGGCTGGCGACGATGCTGGCGGCGCACATGGATTTTGTGCCAGACGATCTGCAGCGGCTGGCCCGCTTCTGGGGGACGGAACGGCTGGCGCAGACCCCCGGGCTGACCGCCGTGGAGCTGTTTGCCGCCATTGGCCGCGGCGAGGTCAAAGCGGTCTGGATCATGGGTACCAACCCGGTGGTGTCGCTCCCTGACAGCCACGCGGTGAGCCAGGCGCTGGCCGCCTGTCCGCTGGTGATCGTCTCGGATGTCGCCGCCCAGACCGATACCGGACGTTTCGCCCACATCCGCTTTCCGGCGCTGGCCTGGGGCGAGAAGAATGGCACGGTCACCAACTCGGAGCGGCGGATCTCCCGTCAGCGCAGCTTTCTGCCGCCGCCGGGGGAGGCGAAAGCGGACTGGTGGATCATCGCCAGAGTGGGCCAGGCGCTGGGGTATCGCGAGGCGTTTGCCTGGCAGCATCCGCATGACGTCTTCCGCGAGCATGCGGCGCTGTCCGGTTTCGAAAACGACGGCCAGCGGGCGTTTGATATCGGCGCGCTGGCGGATCTCAGCCGTGAGGCGTGGGACGCCATGCCGCCGGTGCGCTGGCCGGTCAGCCGCAGCGAGGCCGCCTGGGATATCACGCGCGGCTGGCATGGCGATGGCAGGCTGCGGATGGTGCCGGTGACGCCTCAACCGACCCGGGCGACAACCGATGCCTTTTATCCGCTGATCCTCAACAGCGGGCGGATCCGCGATCAGTGGCACACCATGACCCGTACCGGCGCGGTGCCGCGGCTGATGCAGCATATCGCGGAGCCAATGGTGGAGGTGGCGCCGCAGGATGCCGTTCGCTATCAGCTTCCCGCTGACGGGCTGGCGCGGATCTGGTCGCGGCATGGGGTGATGGTGGCGAAAGTGGCGATCAGCGAAGGGCAGCGCCCCGGCTCGCTGTTTGTTCCGATGCACTGGAACAACCAGTTTGCCCGTCAGGGGCGGGTGAATAACCTGCTGGCCGCCGTCACGGACCCGTATTCCGGCCAGCCGGAAAGTAAACAGGCGGCGGTGGCGATCGCCGCCTGGCAACCGGCCTGGCACAGCGAGCTTTTTTGCCGCGAACCGCTACCATTTCCTGCGGCCTGGCACTGGCGGCGGCGGGCGACGCCAGGCGTGCTGCACTACTCGCTGGCCGGGGAGGCATCTGCCCGACAGTGGCTCAGCGCGTGGTGCGCCCGGCGCGGCTGGCAGTTACAGGTGGCTGACGGCGGCGCGGTGTGGAACCTGCTGGCCTGGCATCAGGGAAGGCTGATGCTCGGCTGGTGGAGCGATGCGCGCGAGCCGGCGGTGGATTGCGCATGGATAAGCGCTGCCTTTGCCGCGCCGCCGTCCGATGCTGCCCAACGACATGCCTTGCTTAGCGGCCGACCGGGCGCCGCCGTCGCGCCGCGGGGGCGGATCGTCTGCAGCTGCTTTGGGGTGGGGGAATGGTCAATTAACGAGGCCATCGCCAGCGGCTGCGCCAGCGTCGGGGCGCTGGGTGGGAAGCTGAAATGCGGGACCAACTGCGGCTCTTGCGTGCCGGAGCTCAACGCGCTGCTGGCGGCGCAACGAACCCGGGCGTAACGGTGGCGCGCAGCGACGCCTCCGGTTGGGCGGCACCTTACCCAACCGGTTTCAGCTTATTCCTGGAATTGCCCACAGGGCTGCGGGAGCAGGGAAAAAACGATAAACTAACACTTCTATCCATTTTTGTGAGCTTGCGCAAACTCTGTTAATGGCTGTGTCGTTCCGTTTGTTGCCAACGTTGACCTTTCTCCTGCTGTTGCCGGGCGTTCCCGTCTGGGCGCTGACCGCCAGCGACACCACCCGCCCTGCGCAAGCGCAAGATCCGCTGCCCGATATGGGGATTGCTCCCCAGGTTGATGACGACGCCCGGCACTTTGCCGAAGTGGCGAAGAAGTTTGGCGAGGCCAGCATGAGCGACAATGGTCTGACGGCGGGTGAACAGGCGCAGCTGTTTGCCATCAGTAAAATCGGCAATGAAGTGAGTCATCAGCTGGAGAGTTGGCTCTCGCCGTGGGGCAACGCCAATGTCGACCTGCTGGTCGATAAAGAGGGGAAATTCACCGGCAGTAAAGGGAGCTGGTTCGTGCCGTTGCAGGATAACGACCGTTATCTGACGTGGAACCAGTACTCGGTGACCCGGCGCGAGCACGATCTGGTGGGCAACATCGGGCTTGGCCAGCGTTGGCGGGTTGGCGGTTGGCTGCTGGGCTATAACTCGTTTTACGATAAAGTGCTGAGCGAAAGCCTGGCGCGCGGCAGCGTTGGCGCCGAAGCGTGGGGAGAATATCTCCGCCTGTCGGCAAACTATTACCATCCGCTGGGCGACTGGCAGCTACGCGATAATCAGACTCAGGAGCAGCGGATGGCCGCAGGGTATGACGTCACCGCCCAGGCGCGGCTGCCGTTCTACCAGCACATCAACACCAGCGTCAGCGTCGAACAGTATTTCGGCGATAGCGTCGATCTGTTTCACTCCGGCACCGGCTACCATAATCCGGTGGCCGTCTCCGTTGGGCTCAATTACACCCCGGTCCCGCTGGTCACGGTGACCGCTAAGCATAAGCAGGGGGAAAATGGCGTCAGCCAGAACAATGTGGGACTGAAGCTAAACTATCGCTTTGGCGTACCCCTTAAGCAGCAGCTTGCGGCAGACGAGGTGGCGATCAGCAACTCGCTGCGCGGGAGCCGCTTCGATAGTCCGGAGCGGGATAATCTGCCGGTGGTGGAGTATCGTCAGCGCAAAAATCTGACGGTCTATCTGGCCACGCCGCCCTGGGATCTGCAGTCCGGGGAGACGGTGCAGTTGAAGCTGCAGATCCATAGTCTGCATGGCATCAAGGCGCTGCACTGGCAGGGAGACACCCAGGCCCTCAGCCTGACGCCGCCGGTAGATGCCAGCAGCCCCGATGGCTGGAGCATCATTATGCCGGTGTGGAACAGTGAACCGGGCGCCGCGAACCGCTGGCGCCTGTCGGTGGTGGTGGAGGATAAACAGGGGCAGCGCGTCTCCTCCAATGAGATCGCCCTGGCGCTGACCGAGCCGCTGGTCAAGTTTACCACGCCAGGCGTCTCCTGGACGGACTCGCCTTAGAAGATTCGCTCCTGGTGGACCCATACCGCCGCTTCCACGCGGGATTTGAGCTTCATTTTCTTCAGCATGTGCTTTACGTGTACTTTGACGGTGCTTTCGGTGATATCCAGGCGACGGGCGATCATTTTGTTCGGCAGTCCCTGGGCTATCAGCTTGAGAATGTCGCGCTCGCGCGGGGTCAGCTGGCTGATGTCCCGATCGGAGGTGGCGCGGTTGGCGCGCAGGCTGGCGGCCAGCACCGGCGTTAACGCTTCGCTTAATACCATCTCTCCGGCGGCCGCCTGCTGCAGCGCTTTCAGCAGATCTTCCGGTTCCATGTCCTTCAACAAATAGCCATCGGCGCCGCGCTTCAGGGCGGTGACAACGTCCTCTTCATGGTTGGAGACGCTGAAGACCACTACCCGGCCAGAAAGGGATTTCTCACGCAGCTTATCCAGCGTCTCCAGACCGTTCATGCCCGGCATATTAAGGTCCAGCAGGATCAGGTCAGGATCCAGCGACTCGGCCAGCTCGATACCTTGCGCGCCATTGCTGGCCTCGCCAATCACCTGGATGTCCGGCGCCATGCTGATCAACTGTTTCACGCCGGTGCGCAGCATCGGATGGTCGTCAATGAGAAGGATAGTTGCCCGTTCCTGTTGACTCATGAGGGTCTCCTTATTGGATGGAAAACGTTTTTTCCGGGATAAACGTGACGATCACTTCGGTTCCACCGGTTTCCCGGCGTCGTACCTGACAGTCACCGCGCAAGCTCTGGGCGCGATCCCGCATAATAATTAAACCGTAATGGTTACTCCGTTCGGCGTGGTCCGGTACGCCGCGGCCGTTATCCGCTACCACCAGACGAACCTGATTATCGCGTTGTGACACCGTCACGGTCACTTCGGTCGCGCTGGCATGCTTCAGAGCGTTGCTCAACGCTTCGCGAGCGATCTGCAGCAGGTGGATCGCCTGATGCGAGGGCACAAAGCGCGGCGGGAGCTGGTAATCAAGCTGCACCGTAAAGCCGAAGTGGGCGCTGTACTCCTGACAGCTGGCCTCCAGCGCCGGGCGCAGCCCCGGCTCGGTCAACTGCAGGCGGAAGGTGGTTAACAGCTCCCGCAGCTGGGCCCACGAGGTATTCAGTTCGTTACGGATCTGCCCCAGCAGCTGGCGGCTCTCCGTCGGCAAGGCGTCGCCTTGCATCTGCAGACAGCTAACCTGCATCTTCATACAGGATAGCGACTGGGCGATGGAGTCGTGCAGCTCGCGGGCGATAGTGGCCCGTTCTTCCATGACGATCAGCTGCTGCTGCTTCTCCTGATGGCGGTCCAGCGCCAGGGTGCTGGTCAGCTGTTCCACCAGGGTATCCACCAGCTGCTGCTGATCGTGGCTGAGATGGCGGCCAACCGGCAGCGTCGCCAGCAGGATGCCGTACTGACTATGCGCATCTGACAGCCGCCACTTCAGCGTTGTTCCCCCATCCGGCAGCGGCGGCAGATTGCGTGGACAGAGGTAGCAGCCTTTATCATCACAGTCATCATCCGAGTGGCAGGTAAACTCCTGGTGATTATCTTCGTCTTCCAGGTCGTAAACCCGTACCTCGATATCGCGCAGCAGCGTCAGCCCCTGCAGGCCATTCAGTACCGGCGAAATACGTTCGCAGAGCGGGGCGCTGGAGTGCAGCCGGCGGTTGGCCTGCCATAAGAAAGCGAGGATCTCGTTCTTCTGCTCCAGTCCGGCAGTCTTCTCCTGCACCCGCCGCTCGAGCACGGCATAGCTTTCCGCCAGCTCTTCCGACATGTTATTCAGCGCCATGCCCAGGGTCGCCATTTCGTTGCGGCCGCTGATGTGCGCCCGCTGGGTGAAATCACGCTGACTCACCGCGCGCGCCATGCTCAGCAGCTGTTTCCACGGCCGCAGCAGGCGGGCGCGTAGCCAGATGATAGTGAAGATCAGCAGCAGCGCCATACCAATGGCGAGGATGCGATGGATCCAGACCACCCGTTCGATACGCTGCTCGGTGGTGTGGTCGAATGCGGTGACCAACTGGTCGATACGATCGACAAAGTCGGCGACATCCTGGGCCACTTCCGCCTGATTGACTGCGCGCTGCATGCCGGGGGCCAGCGCCAGCTGCCAGTACTGCTGCAGGGCTTTAAGCTGGATTTCCTGGCCGTCGCGGCGGGCGGAATTTTGCAGCTCCGGGCTGAAGACGGTGGCGGTCATGTCCGCCACCAGTTTTTGATCGTTTTCATTCAGCGGGATCGCCGCCAGCAGCCGGTAGCTTTGCATACGCAATGAACCGGCCTTGTTAATGGCGTGCGCGCTGCCCTGCACGCCGTTCACCAGGCGCGCGGAGATCGCCATGCCGGCGACGCCAATAATCGTGGCGAGCAGCACGATTAACGCCAGTTGATTGACCAGCGTCAGCGGGGTAAAAAGACGTTTTAACATGGAATGCGTGGCTCCTGACCGGTCATGTCTCCGGGAGTGGCGCTTATTCTCGACTATCCCCTGGAGTATACCCATACCCCCAAAGAGTTACTCCTTAATTGTCGGTGGTAGGCGATGTTAGGGGGGGGATTATACGCAACCCGGCAGCAGCGTGAAAAACCACACTTTTTTCCCCGCCATTCTCTACTCACTTGGAGGCATGGTTTATTTTTGCACAAATTAGCTCGCGCTTTTCCTTTGATTTATATCAACTTACCGCCCCGGGTAACCCCTAAGGTAGCGGCAGGAAATATGAATAATCAGAGGTATCTATGAGTCAATCTTCCCTCCCGGAGAAGGCTAACCGCTCGGTCATAACCGACTGGCGGCCTGAAGATCCTGAATTCTGGCAACAGCGCGGCCATCGTGTGGCAAGCCGCAATTTATGGATCTCCGTTCCCTGTCTGTTACTGGCGTTCTGCGTTTGGATGTTGTTCAGCGCGGTTGCCGTTAACCTCAACAAAGTAGGCTTTCAGTTTACAACCGATCAGCTGTTTATGCTGACCGCGCTGCCGGCGCTGTCAGGCGCCTTATTACGCGTGCCTTACGCCTTTATGGTGCCGCTGTTCGGCGGCCGTCGCTGGACGGCGTTCAGCACCGGGATCATGATTGTGCCGTGCGTCTGGCTGGGCTTCGCGGTCCAGGATACCTCTACGCCGTTTAGCATCTTCGTGATTATCTCTCTGCTGTGCGGCTTCGCCGGAGCCAACTTTGCCTCCAGTATGGCCAACATCAGCTTCTTCTTCCCGAAAGCGAAGCAGGGCGGGGCGCTCGGCGTTAACGGCGGCCTCGGCAATATGGGCGTCAGCGTGATGCAGCTGGTCGCGCCGCTGGTGGTCTCGATCTCTATCTTTGCCGTTTTTGGCGGTAACGGTAGCGAGCAACCGGACGGCTCGATGCTGTATCTGGAAAACGCCGCGTGGATCTGGGTACCTTTCCTGATTATTTTCACTCTGGCGGCGTGGTTCTTTATGAACGACCTGTCGGCTTCGAAAGCGTCGCTGAGCGAGCAGTTGCCGGTACTTAAGCGCCTGCATCTGTGGATTATGGCGCTGCTCTATCTCGCGACCTTCGGCTCCTTTATCGGCTTTTCCGCCGGGTTCGCGATGCTGTCAAAAACTCAGTTCCCGGATGTGCAGATCCTGCATTACGCCTTCTTCGGCCCGTTCATTGGCGCGCTGGCGCGTTCGATGGGCGGGGCGATCTCCGACCGCCTCGGTGGGACCCGCGTAACGCTGGTCAACTTTGTGGTGATGGCTGTCTTCTGCGCGCTGCTGTTCCTGACCCTGCCGACCAACGGCCAGGGCGGTAACTTTATCGCCTTCTTCGCGGTGTTTATGGTGCTGTTCCTGACCGCCGGGCTGGGGAGCGCCTCCACCTTCCAGATGATCTCCGTGATCTTCCGTAAGCTGACTATGGACCGCGTGAAGGCCCAGGGCGGCAGCGAAGCGCAGGCGATGCGCGAGGCGGCGACCGATACCGCGGCGGCGCTGGGCTTTATCTCCGCCATTGGCGCTATCGGCGGCTTCTTTATTCCGAAAGCGTTCGGTATCTCGCTGGATCTGACCGGCTCGCCGGCCGGGGCGATGAAAGTGTTCCTCGTGTTCTATATTGCCTGCGTGGTGATCACCTGGGCGGTATACGGTCGTAAGCGTCAGTAATCGGCCGCGGTAACGTTGGCGTATAAAAAGGCGCGCTCCCCACGGAGGCGCCTTTTTTAACCGCTTAATTAGTTACAACATACTATAGGATAATATTGTTCGCATCGACCGCTGAGCCAGAACAGGTGGGCTTGCCAGTGAAATGGCTCTACCCCTTAATACCTCCGTTGTTAACAAATCCCGGTGAGGCGCCGCTTTTTGAGGTGAAAATCATTAAAAAACAACAAGTTAAAAAATAACATCTTATACCACCTTGGTGGTAATCGAGGTTTTGCTGCGCAGTAACAAGCCAGTTCGGATTGATCGCTATCAATTCTCGCCCTCTTTCATAGCGTTACCTTCGCTGCAAATCCAGCAATGTCGATTTATCAGAGAGCCGTCAGGCTCCATATCAGGAGAAACCCGATGAGTAAATTCCTGGACCGGTTTCGCTACTTCAAACAGAAGGGTGAAACCTTTGCCGATGGGCACGGCCAGCTTCTAAACACCAACCGGGACTGGGAGGATGGATACCGTCAACGTTGGCAGCATGACAAAATTGTGCGTTCCACTCACGGTGTCAACTGCACCGGCTCATGCAGCTGGAAGATTTATGTCAAAAACGGTCTGGTGACCTGGGAAACGCAGCAGACTGACTACCCGCGCACCCGCCCGGACCTGCCGAACCACGAACCACGCGGTTGCCCGCGCGGCGCCAGCTACTCCTGGTACCTGTACAGCGCTAACCGCCTGAAATACCCGCTGATGCGTAAACGCCTGATGAAGATGTGGCGGGAAGCGAAAGTTCAGCATAGCGATCCGGTTGAGGCATGGGCGTCGATTATCGAAGACGCCGACAAAGCTAAAAGCTTCAAACAGGCCCGCGGTCGCGGCGGTTTTGTACGTTCCTCCTGGCAGGAAGTGAATGAGCTGATTGCCGCCTCCAACGTTTATACCGTCAAAACCTACGGTCCGGACCGCGTGGCTGGCTTCTCGCCGATCCCGGCGATGTCGATGGTCTCCTACGCGTCCGGTGCCCGTTATCTGTCGCTGATCGGCGGCACCTGCCTGAGCTTCTACGACTGGTACTGCGACCTGCCGCCGGCTTCGCCGATGACCTGGGGCGAGCAGACCGATGTGCCGGAATCCGCCGACTGGTATAACTCCAGCTATATCATCGCCTGGGGCTCCAACGTGCCGCAGACCCGCACCCCGGATGCGCACTTCTTTACCGAAGTCCGCTATAAAGGGACCAAAACCGTAGCCATCACTCCGGACTACGCCGAAATCGCCAAACTCTGCGATCTGTGGCTGGCGCCGAAGCAGGGTACCGATGCCGCGATGGCGCTGGCGATGGGCCATGTGATGCTGCGTGAATTCCACCTCGATAAGCCGAGCCAGTATTTCACCGACTATGTGCGCCGCTATACCGACATGCCGATGCTGGTGATGCTCGAGGAGCGCGACGGTTATTATGCCGCCGGCCGTACGCTGCGCGCATCCGACCTCGTGGATTCCCTTGGTCAGGAGAACAATCCGGAATGGAAAACCGTCGCCTTTGACGAGAAGGGCGACATGACCGTACCGAACGGTTCCCTCGGATTCCGCTGGGGCGACAAAGGCAAATGGAACCTCGAACAGCGCGACGGTAAAACTGGCGAAGAGATTGAGCTACGTCTGAGCCTGCTGGGCAGCCATGATGAAGTGGCGAACGTCGGCTTCCCGTACTTCGGCGGCGAAGGGTCTGAGCACTTCAACAAAGTCGATCTGGAAAACATTCTGCTGCACAAACTGCCGGCCAAACGCCTGCAGCTGGCCGACGGCTCTACCGCCCTGGTCACCACCGTGTATGACCTGACCATGGCTAACTACGGCCTGGAGCGCGGTCTGAACGATGACAACTGCGCCGCCGGCTACGATGAAGTGAAAGCCTACACCCCGGCGTGGGCGGAGAAGATCACCGGCGTCTCCCGCGCGCATATCATTCGTACCGCCCGTGAATTTGCCGATAACGCCGATAAAACTCACGGTCGTTCGATGATTATCGTCGGGGCGGGCCTCAACCACTGGTTCCACCTCGACATGAACTACCGCGGCCTGATCAATATGCTGATCTTCTGCGGCTGCGTCGGTCAGAGCGGCGGCGGTTGGGCGCACTATGTGGGCCAGGAAAAACTGCGTCCGCAGACCGGCTGGCAGCCGCTGGCGTTCGCCCTTGACTGGCAGCGTCCGGCACGTCACATGAATAGTACCTCGTACTTCTATAACCACTCCAGCCAGTGGCGCTATGAAACGGTGACCGCGCAGGAACTGCTGTCGCCGATGGCGGATAAATCCCGTTACAGCGGCCACCTGATCGACTTTAACGTGCGCGCAGAGCGGATGGGCTGGCTGCCGTCGGCGCCGCAGCTTGGCGTCAACCCGCTGCGTATCGCTGACGAAGCGAAGAAAGCCGGCATGACCCCGGTGGATTACACCGTGAAGTCGCTGAAAGAGGGCTCGATTCGCTTTGCGGCCGAGCAGCCGGAAAATGGCAAAAACCACCCGCGTAACCTGTTTATCTGGCGTTCCAACCTGCTGGGCTCCTCCGGTAAAGGCCATGAATACATGCTCAAGTACCTGCTGGGTACCGAGAACGGCATTCAGGGCAAAGACCTGGGCAAGCAGGGCGGCGTGAAGCCGGAAGAAGTCGAATGGCGGGATAACGGCCTCGACGGCAAACTGGATCTGGTGGTGACCCTCGATTTCCGTCTGTCGAGCACCTGTCTCTACTCCGACATCGTGCTGCCGACCGCCACCTGGTATGAAAAAGACGACATGAATACCTCGGATATGCATCCGTTTATTCACCCGCTGTCGGCCGCCGTTGACCCGGCCTGGGAATCGAAGAGCGACTGGGAGATCTATAAAGGTATCGCGAAGAAATTCTCTGAAGTCTGCATGGGCCACCTCGGCAAAGAAACCGACGTGGTGACCCTGCCGATCCAGCACGACTCCGCCGCGGAAATGGCGCAGCCGCTGGATGTCAAAGACTGGAAAAAAGGCGAATGCGACCTGATCCCAGGGAAAACCGCGCCGCATATTATTCCGGTTGAGCGTGATTACCCGGCGACCTACGAGCGTTTCACCTCGATCGGCCCGCTGCTGGAAACCATCGGTAACGGCGGGAAAGGCATAGCCTGGAACACCCAGAGCGAGATGGATCTGCTGCGTAAGCTCAACTACACCAAGGCGGAAGGCCCGGCGAAAGGCCAGCCGAAGCTGGAAACGGCCATCGACGCCGCGGAAATGATCCTCACCCTGGCCCCGGAAACCAACGGTCAGGTGGCGGTGAAAGCGTGGCAAGCGCTGAGCGAGATCACCGGTCGCGAGCATACGCACCTCGCGCTGAACAAAGAAGACGAGAAGATCCGCTTCCGCGACATTCAGGCGCAGCCGCGGAAGATTATCTCCAGCCCGACCTGGTCTGGCCTGGAAGATGAGCATGTCTCCTATAACGCCGGTTACACCAACGTTCACGAGCTGATCCCGTGGCGCACGCTGACCGGACGTCAGTCGCTGTATCAGGATCACCAGTGGATGCGCGACTTCGGCGAAAGCCTGCTGGTCTATCGGCCGCCGATCGACACCCGTTCGGTGAAAGCGGTGATGGGCGAGAAGTCCAACGGCAACCCGGAAAAGGCGCTGAACTTCCTGACCCCGCACCAGAAATGGGGTATCCACTCGACCTACAGCGATAACCTGCTGATGCTGACCCTGTCGCGCGGTGGGCCTATTGTCTGGATGAGCGAAGCGGATGCGAAAGATCTGGGTATCGAAGATAACGACTGGATCGAAGTGTTCAACGCCAACGGCGCCCTGACGGCGCGTGCGGTGGTGAGTCAGCGCGTTCCAGCCGGGATGACCATGATGTATCACGCGCAGGAACGTATCGTGAACCTGCCGGGCTCTGAAATCACCGGTCAGCGCGGGGGGATCCATAACTCCGTCACCCGTATTACGCCGAAACCGACCCACATGATCGGCGGCTACGGCCACCTGGCCTATGGCTTTAACTACTACGGCACCGTCGGCTCCAACCGCGATGAGTTTGTGGTGGTACGTAAGATGAAGAACATTAACTGGTTAGACGGCGAAGGCAACGACCAGGTACAGGAGAGCGTAAAATGAAAATTCGTTCACAAGTCGGCATGGTGCTGAATCTCGATAAGTGCATCGGCTGCCACACCTGCTCGGTGACCTGTAAAAACGTCTGGACCAGCCGTGAAGGGATGGAATACGCCTGGTTCAACAACGTGGAAAGTAAGCCGGGCGTCGGTTTCCCGAACGACTGGGAAAACCAGGAAAAATGGAAGGGCGGCTGGATCCGCAAAATCAACGGTAAACTGCAGCCGCGCATGGGCAATCGCGCGATGCTGTTGGGAAAAATCTTCGCCAACCCGCATCTGCCGGGCATCGATGATTACTACGAGCCGTTTGATTATGACTACCAGAATCTGCATAACGCGCCGGAGAGCAAACATCAGCCGATCGCCCGTCCGCGCTCGCTGATCACCGGCCAGCGGATGGACAAGATCACCAGCGGTCCGAACTGGGAAGAAATCCTCGGCGGCGAGTTTGAAAAACGCGCCAAAGATCAGAACTTCGACAACATGCAGAAGGCGATGTACGGCCAGTTCGAAAACACCTTCATGATGTATCTGCCGCGCCTGTGCGAGCACTGCCTGAACCCGGCCTGCGTTGCGACCTGCCCGAGCGGCGCCATCTATAAGCGTGAAGAAGACGGCATCGTACTGATCGACCAGGACAAGTGCCGCGGCTGGCGGATGTGTATCACCGGCTGTCCGTACAAGAAGATCTATTTCAACTGGAAGAGCGGGAAATCCGAGAAATGCATCTTCTGCTACCCGCGTATTGAATCCGGGATGCCGACGGTGTGCTCCGAAACCTGCGTGGGCCGTATCCGTTATCTCGGCGTCCTGCTATACGACGCGGACGCGATTGAAAACGCCGCCAGCACCGAGAACGAGAAAGATCTGTATCAGCGTCAGCTGGACGTGTTCCTCGATCCCAACGATCCGAAAGTGATCGAGCAGGCGCTGAAAGATGGCGTACCGCAGGGGGTCATTGAAGCTGCGCAGCAGTCGCCGGTTTACAAAATGGCGATGGACTGGAAGCTGGCCCTGCCGCTGCACCCGGAATATCGCACCTTGCCAATGGTCTGGTACGTGCCGCCGCTGTCGCCGATTCAGTCCGCCGCCGATGCGGGTGAACTGGGTAGCAACGGGATCCTGCCGGACGTGGAAAGCCTGCGTATTCCGGTGCAATATCTGGCGAACCTGCTGACCGCGGGCGATACCCAGCCGGTACTGCTGGCGCTGAAACGAATGCTGGCGATGCGCCACTATAAGCGTGCGGAAACCGTTGACGGCGTCGTTGATACCCGCGCGCTGGAAGAGGTGGGGCTGAGCGAAGCGCAGGCCCAGGAAATGTATCGCTATCTGGCGATCGCCAACTACGAAGATCGTTTCGTGGTGCCGAGCAGCCATCGTGAACAGGCGCGAGAAGCGTTTCCGGAGAAAAACGGCTGCGGCTTTAGCTTTGGCGATGGCTGCCACGGCTCTGACAGTCAGTTCAACCTGTTCAACAGCCGTCGCATCGACGCCATCGACGTGACCAGCAAAACGGAGCCGCACGCATGATTGAACTCGTGATTGTATCGCGTCTGCTCGAATATCCTGACGCTGCCTTATGGCAGCATCAGCAGGAGATGTTCGAGGCGCTCGCGTCATCAGAGAAACTCAGCAAAGAGGATGCCCACGCGCTGGGCGTTTTCCTGCGCGATTTAGTGGCTCAGGATCCGCTGGACGCCCAGGCGGCCTATAGCGAACTGTTTGACCGCGGCCGGGCCACCTCGCTGCTGCTGTTTGAACATGTCCACGGCGAATCCCGCGATCGCGGGCAGGCGATGGTGGATCTCATGGCGCAGTACGAGCGCCACGGCCTGCTGCTGGATAGCCATGAGCTGCCGGATCATCTGCCGCTATATCTGGAGTATCTGGCGCAGCTGCCGGAAGAGGAAGCGCTTGGCGGCCTGCGGGACGTCGCGCCGATCCTCGGTCTGCTCAGCGCGCGCTTGCAGCAGCGCGAAAGTCGCTATGCGGTGCTGTTCGAGCTGTTGCTGAAGCTGGCCAATACTCAGGTCGACAGCCAGAAGGTGGCGGAGAAGATTGCCGACGAAGCGCGCGACGATACGCCGCAGGCGCTGGACGCCGTCTGGGAAGAAGAACAGGTCAAATTCTTTGCCGACCAGGGCTGCGGCGAGTCGGAAATTTCCGCTCACCAGCGTCGTTTTGCCGGAGCCGTGGCCCCGCAATATCTGAATATCTCTAACGGAGGACAGCAATAATGCACTTCCTGAATATGTTCTTCTTTGACATTTATCCGTACATTGCGGGTTCGGTGTTCCTGATTGGCAGCTGGTTGCGCTATGACTATGGCCAGTACACCTGGCGCGCCGCCTCCAGCCAGATGCTGGACCGTAAGGGGATGAACCTGGCGTCGAACCTGTTCCATATCGGCATCCTGGGTATTTTCGCCGGCCACTTCCTCGGCATGCTGACCCCGCACTGGATGTATGAGTCCTTCCTGCCGATCGACGTCAAGCAGAAGATGGCGATGATCGCCGGCGGCGCCTGCGGCGTGATGACCCTGGTGGGCGGGTTACTGCTGCTCAAGCGTCGTCTGCTCAGCCCGCGCGTTCGCGCCACCACCACCGGAGCGGATATTCTGATCCTCTCGTTGCTGATGGTGCAGTGTGCGCTCGGCCTGCTGACGATCCCGTTCTCCGCTCAGCATATGGACGGCAGTGAAATGATGAAACTGGTCGGCTGGGCGCAGTCGGTGGTGACGTTCCACGGCGGCGCGTCACAGCATCTGGATGGCGTGGCGTTTATTTTCCGCGTTCACCTGGTGCTGGGCATGACCCTGTTCCTGCTGTTCCCGTTCTCCCGTCTGGTTCATATCTGGAGCGCGCCGGTCGAATACCTGACGCGCAAATACCAGATTGTCCGCGCCCGTCGCTAACTGGCCCGCGACTGCTCACTGACCCCGCCGCGGCGGGGTTTTTTTTCGCCCCAGCCGAGATTATTCCCAGCGGCAGCAAACAGAATAAGCATCCCACCGAGCAATTGCACCGCGGATAACGCATGGTGGAAGACCAGATAGTCGACCACCATCGCCACCAGCGGATAAATAAAGGAGAGCGAACCGGTAACGGGCGTCGGCAGTTTCTGTATCGCGCTATATAAAAGCTGATACATGATCCCGGTATGGACGATGCCGAGGATCAGCAGATAGCGCCAGGGGAAGCTGGCCGTCAATTCTGGGGCATGCACCAGCGGCAGCAGCATCACGACGCCGACGAGAACCTGAATGAAGGCGATATGCTGCGCGGGGAGCGGATGCAGTTTGCGCGCGATGATGGCGGTCAGGGCATAGAAGAATGCCGCGCCCAGCGCCAGCAACACGCCGGTGGTAAGCCCCTCTTCGTGTGCAGGCATCAGCTCGCTCGACAGCAGGATCACTACGCCGCCAAAGGCCAGCAGTAACCATCCCCATTTCACGGCGCTGACCCGTTCCCCCAGCACCATCCCCATCAGTACCAGCATAAACGGCTGGGTGTTATAGACCACGGTGGCCATACCGATTGAGATCCGCGAATAGGCGGCAAACAGCAGCAGCCAGTTGACGACCAGCGCCGCGCCGCCAATCACCGCCAGAGCGAGAGTGAAACGCGTTAGCCGGCTGAAGGGCTGGCGGCTTAACACGATAAACACCAGCAGGGTTAGCGCGCCAATCAGGCAGCGCCAGAACACCACATCAGTCACCGGCAAACCAGAGAGCAGCACGAACGCGCCGATCGAGCCGGAGATTATCATTGCCAGGCTCATCTGCCAGACGCCGCGGGTAAGTTGCATTTTTCACCTCCACCATTTTTTAGTTATTGTGCGAAAAACCCTGACAGGGTGATATGGCTGAATTAAGGTAGAAGGGGGGAAATGCCTTTTATAATTAGGTGAAATATATGAATGACGTACTTGATGAAATTGACCGGGCGATCCTCACCTGCCTGACTCAGGATGCCAGAGTTTCGCTCAAGGTCCTGAGCGCGCGAGTGGGGCTGACCTCGCCGAGCACCGCCGAGCGGGTGAAGCGCCTGGAGGAGCGGGGTGTCATTCAGGGCTATGGGGCGCGGGTAAATCTCGCCGCGCTGGGCTATAGCCTGCAGGCGCTGGTGCGGGTCCGGCCGCTGCCTGGGCTGCTGCAGAAGGTGGATAAATATATCCAGGCGATGCCGGAATGTATTGAAAGTGACAAGGTGACCGGGGAAGATTGTTTTGTGATGCGTCTCGTGGTGCGCGATATTGCCCAGCTGGATACTCTGCTGGACGGTCTGGCGGAGTATGCGCAGTGTAACACCTCGGTGGTGAAAAGCTCGCCGGTAAAAAGGCGGTTACCACCGCTGTGAGTTTTTCCGGAGGCGGTGCTGCGCACCTGTCCGGGCTACCAGACGGCACCACTTGTAGCCTCGCTAAGCGAAGCGCGAGCGATGAGACAGCAGAACAGGTGGCTGAGAGAGTGCAGGAATGTGTAGCCTCGCTAAGCGAAGCGCGAGCGAGGAGATAGCCGAACCGGTGGCTGAGAGAGTGCAACAGTGGTGGGGGAAGGATTACTCGGCGCTAAAGCGCCTCGCCCTTCGGGCCGTTGCCTGCGGCAACGTTCTCTCGCTTCGCTCGAGTCGAACCTTAGTCGAAGCTTCTCATCCTTCCCCGTGGGGCAGAATATAGAATATCGTAGAGTAATTGGATTGAGGTGTTTTTTAAGAAGATGGTGGTGGGGGAAGGATTACTCGGCGCTAAAGCGCCTCGCCCTTCGGGCCGTTGCCTGCGGCAACGTTCTCTCGCTGCGCTCGAGTCGAACCTTAGTCGAAGCTTCTCATCCTTCCCCATGGGGCAGAATATAGCGTATCGCAGGTGGAATAAGCTGGGCAATACATGAAGAGGTGGTGGTGGGGGAAGGATTCGAACCTTCGAAGTCGATGACGGCAGATTTACAGTCTGCTCCCTTTGGCCGCTCGGGAACCCCACCAGGGGTAAAATCACATTGTAGGCTATTCAGCAAAATGAATGGTGGTGGGGGAAGGATAACTCGTCGCTATCTCTCCTCGCCCTTCGGGCCGTTGCCTGCGGCAACGTTCTCTCGCTGGCGCTCGAGTCGAACCTTAGTCGAAGGTTCTTACCCTTCCCGCTAAGTGCAAACATCGTTTACGCTTGTCGGGGAAACCATATCACTGTAGTGAATAATGGTGGTGGGGGAAGGATTCGAACCTTCGAAGTCGATGACGGCAGATTTACAGTCTGCTCCCTTTGGCCGCTCGGGAACCCCACCACGGGATAATGCTTGGTACTGGCCTGCTTCCTTCTCGGGAAGCGGGGCGCATCATACCAAATGATGCGCCCCTGTAAAGCATTCGTTTGACAAAAATAAACTGGTTGCCTGATTTTTACACGTAACGCCGTAAAGCTAACCAATTCATTTCTCAGTCGATTAAAGAATAATCGTCCGGTTACCGTAAACGAAGACGCGCTGCGCCAGTACCTGATACAGCGCCCGGCTCAAGACGTTTTTTTCAACATCGCGCCCAGCGCGCATCATATCTTCTGCGGTATAAGTATGATCGACGTGAATCACGTCCTGCATGATGATCGGGCCTTCATCCAGATTGTCATTCACGTAGTGGGCGGTAGCGCCAATGATTTTCACGCCGCGCTCATAGGCCTGATGATAGGGACGGGCGCCGATAAACGCCGGCAAAAACGAATGGTGGATATTGATGATTTTGTTCGGGAAGCGGGCGACAAATTCTGGCGTCAGGACGCGCATATACTTGGCCAGTACCACGTAATCCGGTTCGTGGGCGGCGATAGCATCGCCCATCCGCTGATCGTGTTCTTCGCGGCTCAGTCCTTCATGGCTGACCAGCTCAAACGGAATACCAAAGCGCTCCACCAACGAGCGCAGGGTGTCATGGTTGCCGATAACCGCGGCAATATCGACATCCAGCCCGCCGTAGTTGGCTTTCATCAGCAGATCGCCCAGACAGTGCGCCTCTTTCGTCACCAGAATCACCACCCGGCGACGGCCTGCCGGATTTAGTTCGCGGATGGAGCCTTCAGGCAGGGCGCTGTCGAGATCGGCCAGCAGAGTAGCGTCGTTAAAAATGCCTTCCAGTTCGGTGCGCATAAAGAAACGACCGGTACGGTGGTCAACAAACTCATTGTTCTGCACAATGTTGAGTTCATGCTTGTAGCAGATATTGGTGATACGCGCGATGAGGCCTTTCTGATCAGGGCAAATAGTGCGTAGTACTTTACGTTGTAATGAATGCATCGCGAGGAAAATCCTGTAATGTTTGCAAGCGCTGTGCCAGCGTTACTGGCCGCAGCATTTTTTAAATTTTTTACCTGAGCCGCAGGGGCAGGGGTCGTTACGGCCAATCAGCGGTCGTGTCCCGTCGATATAGTACCACTGTCCATTTTCTTTTAAGAATCTGGAACGTTCAATAATGGCGCCAGGGCGGTTATTGTCATTAAAGCGGGCGACAAAGCTGACAAAACCTTCATTTGGAGCTCGCCCCTCATCACTGGCGAACAGGGTTAAGCCCAGCCATTCGGTCTGGGAAAACCCTTTCTCCAGCTCGGCGCGAAATTGCTGCGCCTGACAGGACGGGTGCCAGGTTTTGATTAGATAGTCAGCGTCTTTCATGACGAACGCGCTATAACGAGAGCGCATAAGCTGTGACGGGCCCGGCGCAAGCTCAGCGCCGGACAGATATCGCTGGCAACATGAGCTATACTCCAGTGCGCTGCCACAGGGGCATAATTGCGACAAAACTGCCTCCATGGAAGAAAGAGTAACGGCGCTTCTACGCCAAAGGGCATTATGTTAACTGAGCCGTGACAATGTTGCCACGCTCAGAGTGGAAGGATAGTTATTAGTACTAATGAGAAAGCTTAAAATTGGTCTGGCGCTAGGTGCGGGAGCCGCTCGCGGATGGTCGCACATTGGCGTCATCAACGCCCTCCAGCGGGCCGGTATTGAGATTGATATCGTAGCCGGTTGTTCTATCGGTTCGCTGGTAGGGGCGGCGTATGCCTGTAACCGACTCCCGGCACTCGAATCATGGGTCTGCTCATTCAGCAACTGGGATGTCCTGAAGCTGATGGATCTCTCCTGGCGCCGGGGGGGACTGCTGCGGGGGGAAAAGGTATTCAATCATTACCGCCGCATTATGCCCGTCACCGAGATTGAACGCTGCGAGCGCCGGTTTGCCGCTGTTGCCACCAATTTAAGCACCGGTAGGGAGCTGTGGTTTACCGAAGGCGATCTACATTTAGCCATTCGCGCCTCCTGCAGTATGCCGGGGTTAATGTCGCCAGTAAGGCATAATGGTTACTGGCTGGTCGATGGCGCGGTGGTCAATCCGGTTCCTGTGTCGCTCACCCGGGCAATGGGAGCGGATATTGTGATTGCCGTCGACCTGCAACATGATGCCCATCTTATGCAGCAGGATTTGTTCTCCCTTGAAACGCCGCGGCAGGAAGCGGAAGAGAAGGAGGGGCCATGGCATACTCGTCTGCGCGCGCGCTTGACGCGAATGAGTTCCCGCCGTACGGCCGTGACGCCGACGGCGATGGAGATCATGACCACCTCTATCCAGGTACTGGAAAACCGTCTTAAACGCAATCGTATGGCGGGTGACCCGCCGGATATCCTGTTGCAGCCATACTGTCCGCAAGTTTCGACGCTTGATTTTCATCGCGCCGGAGAGGCGATCGCCGCGGGGCAACTGGCGGTAGAAAAGAAAATGGATGAATTATTACCATTAGTGCGTACAGCCGTTTGACGTACGAGTTACTGACTTAAGCAAATTCTGACAGGCGATAGTGAGAATAGCGTGCCACTATTGAATTATCGTCAGCCAGGGGAGATATCATGACGCAGCCATTGGCGGGAAAACAGATTCTGATAGTTGAAGACGAACCCGTTTTCCGCTCACTCTTGCATGGATGGCTGACCTCGCTGGGAGCAACAACCTTCCAGGCGGAAGATGGCAAGGATGCCCTGCATAAAATGACGGAGGTGCATCCGGACCTGATGATTTGCGACATTTCTATGCCGAGAATGAACGGTCTGGAGCTGGTGGAAACGCTGCGTAACCGCGGCGAACAGTTACCGATCCTGATGATCTCCGCCACCGAAAACATGGCGGATATAGCTAAAGCGTTGCGACTTGGCGTCCAGGACGTGCTGTTAAAGCCAGTAAAAGATTTCGATCGCCTGCGCGAGACCGTTTACGCCTGTCTCTATCCCGCGATGTTCAGTTCGCGCGTGGAAGAGGAAGAGCGTTTATTTGAGGACTGGGATGCGCTGGTCAGTAATCCCATCGCCGCTTCAAGACTATTGCAGGAATTACAGCCGCCGGTGCAACAGGAAATGTCGCACTGCCGTATTCATTATCGACAACTGGTGTCGGCAGACAAGCCCGGTCTGGTACTCGATATCGCGCCGCTTTCGGAAAATGATTTGGCTTTCTATTGTCTGGATGTCACACGCGCAGGCGATAATGGCGTGTTGGCAGCATTATTGCTGCGCGCGTTGTTTAATGGTCTGCTGCAGGAGCAACTGGCGCACCAGGGACAACGGCTACCAGAAATGGGAAGTTTGTTAAAACAGGTGAATCAACTGCTGCGTCAGGCAAATCTTCCGGGCCAGTTCCCTCTGTTAGTAGGGTATTACCACAGCGGGCTGAAAAATTTAATTCTGGTGTCAGCGGGACTTAATGGCACGCTGAATACGGGGGAGCATCAAATTCAGATTAGTAATGGCGTTCCTTTGGGGACGCTGGGTGATGCTTATCTTAACCAAATTAGCCAACGCTGCACCTCGTGGCAGTGCCAAATTTGGGGGGCTGGCGGTCGTTTACGCTTAATGTTGTCTGCGGAATGAGCAATTGCGTTTATATCTAAGCAGACGGGATTACCTCTTGCCCTTTAGCGGTGGTAACATCGAGCAGTTTTATGCGTAAAAGTCCTAATTCGAGGCTATCGGCAGCTTTTCAGACCAGTGAATACGCGGTTGACTGATATACTCGACACGTTATTTGTAACGAGAAGTTTAAAAAACAAACAGTCCAGGAGATTTCAATGGCTGCCCTTAATTCTAAAGTCAGAAAAGCGGTTATCCCGGTTGCGGGATTAGGCACCAGGATGCTGCCGGCCACCAAAGCGATTCCAAAAGAAATGCTGCCGCTGGTAGATAAGCCGTTAATTCAGTACGTTGTTAATGAATGTATCGCTGCAGGAATTACTGAAATTGTTCTGGTAACGCACTCGTCGAAAAACTCTATCGAAAACCATTTCGATACCAGTTTTGAGCTGGAAGCGATGCTGGAAAAACGTGTAAAACGCCAGCTGCTGGAAGAAGTGCAGTCTATTTGCCCGCCGCACGTGACTATTATGCAAGTTCGTCAGGGCCTGGCGAAAGGTCTGGGTCACGCGGTGTTGTGCGCCCATCCGGTAGTGGGAGATGAGCCGGTCGCGGTTATTCTGCCAGACGTTATTCTGGATGAATATGAATCCGATCTGAGCCGCGATAACCTCGCTGAGATGATCTCTCGCTTCGATGAGACTGGCGCCAGCCAGATTATGGTTGAACCTGTCGAAGACGTAACCGCTTATGGCGTGGTTGACTGCAAAGGCGAATCTCTGAAGCCGGGCGAAAGCGTACCGATGGTGGGCGTGGTTGAGAAGCCAAAAGCTGACGTTGCGCCGTCCAACCTGGCGGTGGTGGGGCGTTATGTCCTCAGCGCCGATATCTGGCCGCTGCTGGCGAAAACCCCTCCGGGCGCTGGTGATGAAATTCAGCTGACTGACGCCATTGATATGCTGATCGAGAAAGAAACGGTTGAAGCTTATCATATGAAAGGCAAGAGCCATGACTGCGGTAATAAGCTTGGCTACATGCAGGCGTTTGTCGAATATGGTATTCGTCACAAAACGCTGGGCGACGATTTTAAAGCCTGGCTGGAAACGGCGGTAGCGAAGTAATCCGCCGCGCGGTTGAAAGCACAAACCGGGAGCGCATCTGCGACTCCCGGTTTTTTTATATCGGCCCTGAGGGCAAAAAAAATCCCGCCGCAGCGGGATTTTTTATAGCGATCAACGGAGATTAGATCAGGAAATCGTCCAGTGATTTACCTTGCTCATCCATTGCTTTTTTGATCACAGCCGGGGTACGGCCCTGACCGGTCCAGGTTTTGGTTTCACCATTTTCGTCAACATAGCTATATTTAGCCGGACGTGCAGCACGCTTGGTTTTGGTACCGGCTTTAACAGCAGCCATGGTGCTCAGCAGTTCATTCGGATCAATACCGTCAGCAATCAGCATTTCACGGTATTGCTGCAGCTTACGCGTACGCTCTTCAATTTCTGCCGCGGCAGCGTTTTCTTCTTCACGGCGCTCGTTAACGACGACTTCTAATTTTTCCAGCATTTCTTCGAGCGTTTCCAGGGTGCATTCTCTTGCCTGCGCACGAAGAGTACGGATGTTGTTCAAAATTTTAAGTGCTTCGCTCATTGTAGTAATCTCAAACTTATATTGTGGGGTGGTTTGTTGAACTAATAATAGAGCGATAAAATGCGTTGTGCAATAGGGGGGAATGTAAGGAATTCAAAATTACTGGTTATTTGTCGCGAGAATTAATTAATTTAAGTTAAAATTCCCGTGCCGCTTCACATCTTTCATCGCTTATAGCGATGAGGCGAAGGCAAGCTAAAACATTGAGACGGTATGCTTTTTGAGAGGTTCAGTGAGAGAAATGATCCTTTACATGGGTAAATAACCCTCGTCAGTATTAGCGCATTTTTGGTTACAAGGCTTAATATAAAACAACCGGCAGCCCTGCTTATAGCCCATGGGCAACCGGTCTATAAGCACGAAAAGACAATGGTTAGCGCGCCAGTAGCGTAACGGGGCGTACAAATAGTGGCCCTGAAAATTCAATTCATCTTCTTAATCCTTTCGGTTTGCAGGCCCTTCAGCTTCGCGACAATACCCCTGCTGAAAGCGCGGCTGTGCGCATAAAATATGGTACAATCGTCGCCGCGATAAAACACTTTGATTGGGGTCACGCAGCCGATGGCACAACTTTATTTCTACTACTCTGCAATGAATGCAGGTAAGTCGACCGCTCTGTTGCAATCTTCGTACAATTACCAGGAGCGGGGGATGCGTACCGTCGTTTATACCGCTGAGATTGATGACCGCTTTGGCGCCGGAAAAGTCAGTTCGCGTATCGGGCTCTCCTCGCCGGCCCGATTGTATAATCCACAGACCTCGTTATTTGACGATATTGCGGCGGAGCACCAGCTAAAGCCGATTCACTGCGTGCTGGTGGATGAAAGCCAGTTTCTGACGCGTGAACAGGTTCATGAGCTGTCCGAAGTTGTCGATACGCTGGATATTCCGGTGCTTTGCTATGGGTTGCGGACGGACTTTCGCGGTGAGCTCTTTACCGGCAGCCAGTATTTACTGGCCTGGTCAGATAAGCTGGTTGAGCTGAAAACGATCTGCTTCTGCGGCCGCAAGGCCAGCATGGTATTGCGCCTCGATCAGGAGGGGCGTCCTTATAATGAGGGTGAGCAGGTCGTCATCGGCGGTAATGAGCGGTACGTATCGGTCTGCCGTAAGCATTATAAAGAGGCGCTGAGCGTCGGTTCGTTAACCAAGGTACAAAACCAGCACCGTCCCTGCTGATACCCTCAGAAGCTCGTACAGGCGCCTGTGGGCGCCTTTTTAATGTCTGCTATAGGTTGGCGTAGCTGGCGATAAAGAATGGCTGATAGCGGGGATAAAAAAAGCCCCGTCAGGTGACGGGGCTTGTCGCGATGCTATCGCTGTTGGTTAAGCGGATTTTTTCGCTTTTTTCTCAGCCTTTACCGGAGCAACTTCGGCTTTCGCACCGGCTTCGCCTTCGACGAATTCGCGGCCGTAGTAGGTATCCAGCAGGATCTGTTTCAGTTCGGAGATCAGCGGGTAGCGCGGGTTAGCGCCGGTGCACTGGTCATCGAATGCATCTTCAGACAGTTTATCAACGTGGGCCAGGAAGTCAGCTTCCTGAACGCCAGCTTCGCGGATAGATTTCGGAATACCCAGCTCAGCTTTAATGCTTTCCAGCCATGCCAGCAGTTTCTCGATTTTCGCTGCGGTGCGGTCGCCTGGTGCGGAGAGGCCCAGGTGATCGGCGATTTCAGCGTAACGACGACGAGCCTGCGGACGGTCGTACTGGCTGAACGCGGTCTGCTTGGTCGGGTTGTCATTCGCGTTATAGCGGATAACGTTGCAGATCAGCAGGGCGTTGGCCAGACCGTGCGGAATATGGAACTGGGAGCCCAGTTTGTGCGCCATCGAGTGACACACGCCGAGGAAGGCGTTAGCGAACGCGATACCGGCGATAGTCGCGGCACTGTGTACGCGCTCACGGGCAACCGGGTTCTTGGAACCTTCGTGATAGGAAGCCGGCAGGTACTCTTTCAGCAGTTTCAGCGCCTGCAGCGCCTGGCCGTCAGAGAACTCAGAAGCCAGTACGGAAACGTAAGCTTCCAGGGCGTGAGTCACCGCATCCAGACCACCGAACGCACACAGCGATTTCGGCATATCCATCACCAGGTTGGCATCGACAATGGCCATATCCGGGGTCAGCGCGTAGTCTGCCAGCGGGTATTTCTGACCGGTCGCGTCATCGGTCACCACGGCGAACGGCGTAACTTCAGAACCGGTACCGGAAGTGGTAGTGATCGCCACCATCTTGGCTTTGACGCCCATTTTCGGGAACTTGTAGATACGTTTACGGATATCCATAAAGCGCAGCGCCAGTTCTTCGAAGTGGGTTTCCGGATGTTCGTACATGACCCACATGATTTTCGCCGCATCCATCGGGGAACCGCCGCCCAGGGCGATGATCACGTCTGGTTTAAAGGAGTTCGCCAGGTCGGCACCTTTACGTACGATGGTCAGCGTCGGGTCAGCTTCAACTTCGAAGAAGACTTCCGTCTCAACACCCGCAGCTTTCAGTACGGAAGTGATCTGATCGGCATAGCCGTTGTTGAACAGGAAGCGGTCAGTCACGATCAGCGCGCGTTTGTGACCATCGGTAATCACTTCATCCAGTGCGATTGGCAGGGAGCCACGACGGAAGTAGATAGATTTCGGAAGTTTGTGCCACAACATGTTTTCAGCTCGCTTAGCAACGGTTTTCTTGTTGATCAGGTGTTTCGGACCAACGTTTTCAGAGATGGAGTTACCACCCCAGGAACCACAACCCAGAGTCAGGGAAGGCGCGAGTTTGAAGTTGTACAGGTCACCGATACCACCCTGAGAAGCCGGGGTGTTGATCAGGATACGCGCGGTTTTCATCATTTGGCCGAAGTAAGCCACGCGAGCCGGCTGGTTGTCCTGGTCGGTGTACAGGCAAGAGGTGTGACCGATACCGCCCATGGCGACCAGTTTTTCTGCTTTGGCTACCGCGTCTTCGAAATCTTTTGCACGGTACATAGCCAGCGTCGGAGACAGTTTTTCGTGAGCAAACGGCTCGCTCTCGTCAACGTTGGTCACTTCACCAATCAGAATTTTGGTGGTGGCCGGCACGGTGAAGCCTGCCAGTTCAGCGATTTTGGCCGCTGGCTGACCAACGATAGCCGCGTTCAGCGCGCCATTTTTCAGGATAATGTCCTGAACGGCTTTCAGCTCTTTACCCTGCAGCAGGTAGCCGCCGTGGCTGGCGAAACGTTCGCGAACCGCGTCATAGACTGAATCAACCACCACAACGGACTGCTCAGAAGCACAGATCACGCCGTTATCGAAGGTTTTAGACATCAGTACGGACGCTACGGCACGTTTGATGTCGGCGGTTTCATCAATGACTACCGGGGTGTTACCGGCGCCGACGCCGATAGCAGGTTTACCGGAGCTGTATGCTGCTTTCACCATGCCTGGACCACCGGTCGCCAGGATCAGGTTGATGTCCGGGTGATGCATCAGCGCGTTAGACAGTTCTACAGACGGCTGATCGATCCAGCCAATCAGGTCCTTCGGCGCGCCGGCCGCGATGGCAGCCTGCAGCACGATATCAGCCGCTTTGTTGGTGGCTTCTTTTGCACGCGGGTGCGGAGAGAAAATGATGGCGTTACGCGTTTTCAGACTGATGAGCGATTTGAAAATGGCTGTTGAAGTCGGGTTAGTGGTCGGTACGATACCGCAGATGATGCCGATAGGCTCAGCAATAGTGATGGTGCCAAAGGTGTCGTCTTCTGACAGAACGCCACAGGTTTTTTCGTCTTTATAAGCGTTGTAAATGTATTCGGAAGCGAAGTGGTTTTTGATCACTTTGTCTTCAACGATGCCCATGCCGGATTCGGCTACGGCCATTTTGGCGAGAGGGATTCGAGCATCTGCAGCGGCCAGAGCGGCGGCGCGGAAGATTTTGTCGACTTGTTCTTGAGTGAAACTGGCATATTCACGCTGGGCTTTCTTGACACGCTCAACAAGCGCGTTCAGTTCAGCGATATTAGTAACAGCCATAATGCTCTCCTGATAATGTTAAACTTTTTTAGTAAATCAGTCGCTCGATTCGACATTATAGACAGGCCGTTAACAGCTTGCATGTAAATGTTTATGTAGAAAAATCAGGGCGCTGTTTCACCGATTTACTAAAAAAGCTTTATCTCTTTCGCTTTCAGGTACTGCTGCCTTCCACTCTGTTGGTGTCATCAAGATTACTCACTTCTGAGTACAAATTACGTGATTTAGATCAAGTATTGTCGCTGCTGATACCTTTCAGCTGACTGCTTTTTGACCGGTTCGATCAAGTGTGATGGGAGGGTTTTGAAATTAAAAAAACGATTAGCATTAAATATACAAATGACTAACATTCGATACATATCACCGGGTTATGCATATTTATAATGAATATTGCAGGTAAAAAGCGTATGTTTCGCGCAGTTATTTTATGCTGTTAACAGTCAACCGCCAATTTTGATGATGCTGCGGAGCCCAATGTGACTCAATCACTGTTCGATTTTTCTGCATATTTCAAGTTTTTCATCGGCTTATTTGCCCTGGTTAACCCGGTTGGCATTATTCCGGTATTCATCAGTATGACCAGCTATCAGCCGGCTGCGGTGCGTAATAAGACCAACCTCACCGCCAACCTGTCGGTGGCGATCATCCTCCTGACGTCGCTGTTCCTCGGCGATGGCATTCTGCAGATTTTCGGTATCTCCATTGATTCCTTCCGTATCGCCGGCGGCATCCTGGTGGTGACCATCGCGATGTCGATGATCAGCGGTAAGCTCGGCGAAGATAAGCAGAACAAGCAGGAAAAGTCGGAGACGGCGGTCCGGGAGAGCATCGGCGTCGTTCCTCTCGCGCTACCATTAATGGCCGGGCCAGGGGCAATCAGTTCAACTATCGTCTGGGGGACCCGGTACCACTCCTGGGTGCATCTGGTCGGGTTCTCACTGGCGATAGCGGTATTTGCCCTCTGCTGCTGGGGGATTTTCCGTATGGCGCCGTGGCTGGTCCGTTTGCTGGGGCAGACGGGAATCAACGTCATCACCCGTATTATGGGCCTGTTGCTGATGGCTCTCGGCATTGAGTTTATTGTGACCGGGATTAAAGCGCTTTTCCCAGGACTGCTGAGTTAGTTCGTCGCCAGCAGGCGGGGAGTCTCGCTTCACGCCTGCGCGATTATTAGCAAAACCTATTAGCC
>NZ_JAGRQY010000070.1:0-172277 GCF_018223905.1 Klebsiella sp. 28 | reverse complement strand
ACAACGCCGAAGATGTTTTGGCGGATTGAGAAAATTTTCAGCTCTGATACAGATTAATCGATACGTCGGTAAGACGTGTTGATAAAACAGAATTTGCCTGGCGGCACTAGCGCGGTGGTCCCACCTGACCCCATGCCGAACTCAGAAGTGAAACGCCGTAGCGCCGATGGTAGTGTGGGGTCTCCCCATGTGAGAGTAGGGAACTGCCAGGCATCAAATTTAGCGTGCTGATATGGCTCAGTTGGTAGAGCGCACCCTTGGTAAGGGTGAGGTCCCCAGTTCGACTCTGGGTATCAGCACCACTTTTTAGGTTAAAGTTCGGCACGTTGTAAAGAATTTGCCTGGCGACAATAGCGCGGCGGTCCCACCTGACCCCATGCCGAACTCAGAAGTGAAACGTCGTAGCGCCGATGGTAGTGTGGGGTCTCCCCATGTGAGAGTAGGGAATCGCCAGGCATCAAATAAAGCAAAAGGCCCAGTCGAAAGACTGGGCCTTTTGCTTTTGTATTATCTGTTGTTTGCCGATGAGCTTCTTTGCTGCCCAGGGAAAATCTAACTGGCATCGATATGAACATTGCGCAGCAACGGCCCGGAGAGAGGGACAGGACGTTCGCCATCATTGCTCACCATCAGAGTAAAGGCCCGCTCTTCGACCGGGCCTTTGGTGTTTGTTGGTTCTGAACCCTGAATCTGAAAAGTTTGCCGATAGCGATGGACGACTCATTGCCAGCGGTCTCTGGCAACAACAACGGCTAAGAAAGCTGGCGAACTATCGTCAGGAAGAGCCTGAATGATCGCTTACTTTGGGGAATGGAGTGGAGCAGATACAGGGGATATACCTGTATCTGCGGTTGGGGAAGCGATCTAGCGGGTCAGAGCAACGATCCCTAACGTGAGGCCGGCTACCGCGGCCGCACCCCCGGCGATTGCGCCTGCGGTTTCCCAGTTGTCTTCTGTTGTGCCTTTCATACAGGTATTGGTATGGACTAAGCGGCCTTGCGAGTCATAAACCGGTACGCAGGGAGAGTCATGGGCACAGCCTGCCAGTAGAGAGGCCAGCAGCGCCACGATTAAATACTTTTTCATGATATTACCTCTGGATAATCCGCTGGGTTGTACTGAAAGCCAGTGCAGAACGGAATGGCTTATTTTATCACCGCGGATTGTCCGGGCCGGAGGCCGAAATCATCTCAATATATGAGCCGCGTAAATATCGTGAAGATAAGCCCGGGAATATGCAGAAAAGATGGAGAGAAAGATTGTGATTCAGCGATGCTGCGTGCAATGGCGGTTGCCAGACTGCGGCGCGTTTAGCTGGCTGCCAATATTGCATGCGAAAAAAAGCACCCGCAAGGGGCGCCTTCAAGACATAGCCGAGTTATTCAGCGTGCCGGGTAAAGCGTCGTCTAACGACTACGAAGAACACCGGAACAAAGAAGATCGCCAGCAGCGTCGCGGTCAGCATCCCGCCCATCACGCCGGTGCCAACCGCATTCTGCGCCCCGCTGCCGGCACCATGGCTAATCACCAGCGGCATGACCCCGAGAATAAAGGCCAGAGAGGTCATCAGAATAGGCCGCAGGCGCATCCGCGATGCCTCCAGCGTGGCCTCAATGATCCCTTTCCCTTCTTTCTCCATCAGATCCTTGGCGAACTCGACGATCAGGATCGCATTCTTGGCCGACAAACCGATCGTGGTCAAGAGTCCGACCTGGAAGTAAACGTCATTATTCAGCCCACGCAGCGTGGCGGCTAACAGCGCGCCAATGACCCCTAGCGGAACCACTAACATGACTGAGAAGGGGATCGACCAGCTCTCATACAGCGCCGCCAGACACAGGAAGACGACGATCAGCGAGATGGCATAGAGCGCAGGCGCCTGGTTGCCGGAGAGCCGTTCCTGGTAAGACATCCCGGTCCAGTCATAACCGATGCCGCTCGGCAGTTTACTGGCCAGCGTTTCCATCAGCGCCATGGCTTCCCCGGTACTTTTGCCTGGCGAAGCTTCACCGAGGATCTCCATAGATGGCAACCCGTTGTAGCGCTCCAGGCGCGGCGAGCCATATATCCAGCGTGAAGTGACAAAGGCGGAGAACGGCACCATTTCGCCGTTGGCGCTACGAACATACATGTTGTTAATGTCGCTCGGCAGCATACGGAAGTGGGCATCAGCCTGAACGTACACTTTTTTCACGCGGCCGCGGTCAATAAAGTCATTGACGTAGTATCCGCCCAGCGCGGCTGATATCGTTTCATTGATATCGGAGAGCGATACGCCCAGCGCCTGCGCTTTTTCCTGATCGACATCCAGTTTGAACTGAGGGGTATCTTCCAGCCCATTAGGGCGTACCCGAACCAGCTGATCCGGATGCTGTTTCACCATGCCCAGCAGTTGATTGCGCGCCTGGGTCAGAGCGGTATGACCGAGTCCGCCCTGGTCGATCAGTTCAAAGTCGAAGCCGGTGGCGGTACCCAGCTCAATAATGGCTGGCATGTTGAACGGGAAAACCATGGCGTCTTTGATCTGGCTAAAGGCTACGGTGGCCCGCTTGATGATGGACTCCACGCTGTTTTCATCGCCGCTGCGCGCTTCCCAAGGCTTCAGGCTGACAAACGCCATACCGGAGTTTTGTCCCTGGCCGCTGAAGCTGAAGCCGTTAACGGTAAAGACGCTTTCGACGTTGGCCTTCTCGTTATGCAGGTAGTAGTCTGTCACCGTATCCAGGACCTTCTGCGTGCGCTCCTGGGTAGCACCGGACGGCAGCTGGATCATGGTCAGGAAGACGCCCTGGTCTTCGTCGGGCAGAAAGGACGTGGGCAAGCGCATGAACAGCACGGCCATCCCCACGACGATCAGCAGGTAGATCACCAGATAACGGCCAGTTCCACGTAAAATACCGCTGACGCTGTTGGTATAGTGGTTAACGCTCTGGTCGAAGCGGGCGTTAAACCAGCCGAAAAATCCTTTTTTCTCATGGTGTTCAGCTGAGGCTGGCTTCAACAACGTGGCGCAGAGCGCCGGCGTCAGTACCAGCGCAACCAGCACGGAGAGCGCCATGGCGGAGACGATGGTGATTGAAAACTGACGATAAATCGCGCCGGTTGAGCCGCCGAAAAAGGCCATCGGGACAAATACTGCGGAGAGCACCATGGCGATACCCACCAGCGCTCCCTGGATCTGCGACATAGATTTTTCCGTCGCTTCTTTTGGCGAGAGCTTCTCCTCAACCATCACACGTTCGACGTTTTCCACTACTACGATAGCGTCATCGACCAGCAGACCTATCGCCAACACCATGCCAAACATTGTCAGCGTGTTGATGGAGTAGCCAAACATCGACAATACCGCGAAGGTTCCCAACAGCACCACGGGTACGGCAATGGTTGGAATGAGCGTTGCGCGCATGTTCTGCAGGAACAGATACATGACAAGAAAGACGAGAATAATTGCTTCAAAAAGCGTTTTGACCACTTCGTGAATGGAGATTTTGACGAAAGGGGTCGTATCATACGGATAGACCACCTTCATCCCCTGAGGGAAGTAGGGCTGCAGCTCGGCCAGCTTCGCTTTAATCGCGGTGGCGGTATCCAGGGCGTTGGCGCCGGTCGCAAGCTTAATACCCAGACCAGAGGCAGGTTTACCGTTAATTCTGGCGACGACGTTATAGTTCTCTCCCCCCAGCTCAATGCGGGCGACGTCTTTCAGATGGACGACAGAGCCATCGGCATTGACCCGCAGCGTGACCTTGCCAAACTCCTGCGGATCTTTGAGCCGCGTCTGAGCGATGATTGACGCGTTCAACTGCTGGCCTTTCAGCGCTGGCGTACCCCCGAGCTGACCCGCGGCGATCTGATCGTTCTGGACCTGCAGCGCATTGATGACGTCCACCGGCGTCAGGTTGTATTTATTCAGCAGGTTGCCATCCAGCCAGACGCGCATAGCGTACTGCGCGCCGAACAGCTGCACATCGCCCACGCCGTTGAGGCGGCTAATAGGATCTTTGACATTGGAGGCAACATAGTCAGAAATATCGTCCTGGGTGGTGGTCGGGTTATCAGAGATAAAGCCGGCGACCAACAGGAAGCTGCTACTGGATTTCTCGACGCTAATCCCTTGCTGCTGTACTTCCTGGGGCAGCAGCGGCGTGGCCAGCTGCAGTTTGTTTTGCACCTGTACCTGGGCAATATCGGGATCGGTACCCGATTTAAAGGTGAGCGTAATGGTTACCGAACCGGCAGAGTCGCTGGTCGACGACATATACATCAGATTGTCGATGCCGTTCATATTCTGCTCGATAACCTGAGTGACCGTATCCTGTACGGTCTGGGCATCTGCACCGGGGTAGGTGGCGGAGATCGCTACCGCAGGAGGGGCGATTGTCGGGTACTGAGCTATCGGCAGCTGCAGGATGGCCAGGCCGCCGGCAATCATCATAATGATGGCCAGCACCCAGGCGAAGACCGGTCGATGAATAAAAAACTTAGACATGGCAGGGTATCCTTATTGTGCGGCTGGCGCCGCACGCTCCGCTTCCGCTTTGACAGTGACGCCTGGACGGACTTTCTGTAAGCCGCTGACAATCACTTTATCGCCCGGCTTCAGCCCACTGGTGATAAGCCACTTATCGCCAACGGCCTGAGTCGCGACCACTTCCCGGGTTTCAACCTGGTTTTTGTCATTCACCAGCATCACGGAGGCATCACCACGCGGCGTGCGGGTCACCCCTTGCTGCGGTACCAGGATAGCCTGCGGATCGACGCCTTCGTCTATGCGGGCGCGGACGAACATCCCTGGCAGCAGGACATGCTGCGGGTTAGGGAAGATAGCGCGCAGAGTAATTGAGCCCGTACTTTCATCAACAGTGACGTCAGAAAACTGCAGTGAACCTTTGAGCGGATAGGCCTGGCCGTTCTCCATGACCAGCTCAACGCTTTTGGTATCACCGCCGCGCTGCAGGCTTTCCTGCTTAAGGCGCATGAAGTCATTACTGGACTCCGTCACGTCAACATAGATGGGATCGAGCTGCTGGACGGTAGCCAGGGCATCCGACTGGCCGTTGGTGACCAGCGCCCCTTCGGTGACGCTCGATTTACCGATGCGCCCGCTAATGGGGGAGGTTACTTTGGTGTAGGCCAGGTTGATACGGGCCGTTTCCACGGCAGCTTTGGTGGCGATGACATCGGCATCGGCCTGGCGGGCGGTGGCCACTGCCTGATCGTATTCCTGCTGGCTGATATATTTAGTACCCAGCAGTGGAACGTAGCGTTTCACCGTCAAATGGGCGATAGCGGCCGCGGCTTCGGCTTTGGCCTCATCGCCTTTGGCGCTGTTCCACGCCGCCTGGTAGGTCGCCGGATCGATCTGATAGAGCGACTGGCCTGCTTCGACATCACTTCCTTCAACAAAGTTACGCTTCAGAATGATACCGCTCACCTGGGGGCGGACTTCCGCTACGCGAAAAGCAGAGGTTCGGCCCGGCAGTTCGGTGGTGACTGATAGCGGCGCGCTGTTGACGACATGGACCGTCACCTGCGGCGCCTGCGCATGGGGTTGCTGGTTGTCAGAATTATCGCAACCGGTTAGCAATAAGGCCGAGATAATTAAACCGGATAAAAGTGTCACTCTGGCGTGAGTCGTCATGGCGGTTCCTTATAGATTACGTACCCAATCAGGCGGCGAATCTGTGAAAGAAAGAGGGAATCAAAAAGCAGTTTGCCATCCTACAAATAAACGCCGTTGGATGTAAGAGATACTTATTTTTAAGCAATCAGCAAGGCACGCAAAAACAAAAAAATGGTCACTGTAGTATTGCGATTTATCGCAATTGTAAAAGTTGATAAATAGACATTATTTCAGTGAATGTATTTTCCGGTGATATTCACTTGAATAATTAATTCTCTTTTTGCATCAGGATTAACTTGTCTGCATTTTTGCTAAATAATACTTCATGGCAAATGCTAGATTAATTCTAATTAAGAATATCCTATATTATCTGCTTATCGGGAAGTGGGGCCTTGTATGGCAAGAAAAACAAAAGAAGAGGCGCAGCGCACGCGGCAGCTCCTGATTGAGTCCGCAATCCAGCAGTTCGCCCTGCGCGGAGTAACCAACACCACCCTGACGGATATCGCCGATGCGGCGGGAGTGACTCGCGGCGCGGTGTACTGGCATTTTGCCAGTAAGACGGAGCTGTTTAATGAAATGTGGCAGCAGCAGCCGCCGCTTAGAGATTTGATTCAGCCCAGTCAGGCCATAGAGTACGAACAGGAGCCGTTAAATGCTTTACGCGAGCGGTTTATTGCAGGCCTGCGCTATATTGCTGCGAATCCTCGACAGCGCGCTCTGATGCAAATTCTTTATCAGCGCTGTGAGTTTTCCAGTGATATGCTTTCGGAATACGAAATTCGCCAACGTATTGGTTTTAATTATTCACTCATTGGCGGCATCCTGCAGTGCTGCGTGCGTAACAATATATTGCCAGCCGAAACAAACATTGAGATGATATTAATTGTTTTACACAGTGCTTTTTCCGGGCTGATTAAAAACTGGCTGCTCGATCCGCAACGCTTCGATCTTTATCAGCAGGCGCCTGCGCTGGTGGATAATATAATGGCGGTGGTCTGTGCTGCGCGTTTATCGGGAGGGCCTGCGCTACGGCTGGTGAATCAGTAATGAGTTCTGTTGGCGCAGATAATAAAAAAGGCGCTTCCCCATGCCGAAGAGCGCCTTTTATATCAAGCAAGCAACTGACTAGTATCAGTTCATGCCGTATTTTTTCAGTTTTTTACGCAGCGTACCGCGGTTGATGCCCATCATCAGAGCAGCGCGGGTCTGGTTACCACGGGTGTATTGCATCACCATGTCCAACAGGGGCTGTTCAACTTCAGCCAGTACCAGCTCATACAGGTCATTCACATCCTGACCGTTCAGTTGAGCAAAATAGTTCTTCAGTGCCTGTTTAACCGAGTCACGCAGGGGCTTTTGAGTTACCTGATCCTGAGAGTTAACGGTAGAAACGGTCAGTACGTCAGAATTTACGCGTTGTTCGAACATAGTTCTGTCAGCTCTTTATTTCTATTACGCAAAATTTTCGAAGTATGCCTCCAACGCCTCCAGCTGTTCGCTGGCATCCTCAATGGCGTTGAATGTGCGCCGAAACTGGTCATCTGGAGCATGTTCCTGAAGATACCAGGAGACGTGTTTACGCGCGATTCGGTACCCTTTTGCCTGACCATAAAAGTCATGCAACTCCCGAACGTGCGCACAAAGCAAGCGCTTCACCTCTGCCAGCGGCAGCGGGGGTAGCAGCTCTCCAGTGTCCAGATAATGCTGGATTTCCCGAAAGATCCAGGGTCTTCCCTGAGCTGCACGGCCTATCATCAGGGCATCAGCCCCTGTATAGTCGAGCACAGCTCTGGCTTTAAGCGGGTCAGTAATGTCGCCATTCGCGATAATCGGAATGGAAACTTTCTGCTTAACTGCCCGAATACTGTCGTACTCAGCGTCTCCGTTAAACAAGCAGGCGCGGGTGCGTCCGTGAATAGTCAGAGCCTGAATGCCACACTCTTCGGCCAGTTGGGCAATCTCTACGCAGTTACGGTGTTCCGGTTCCCAACCGGTGCGAATCTTGAGAGTCACAGGAACGTCCACCGCGTTAACGACCGCCGTCAGGATCGACTTCACCTGGTCGGGGTACTGCAAGAGGGCTGAACCTGCAAGCTTGCGATTCACCTTTTTCGCCGGGCATCCCATATTGATATCAATAATCTGGGCGCCGCTTTCCACGTTAATCCGCGCGGCGGCAGCCATCTCTTCCGGCACGCTACCGGCGATTTGCACGGTACGAATACCGGGCTCATCGATATGCACCATCCGTAAACGGGACTTGTCGCTCTCCCACACCTGTGGGTTAGAAGACATCATCTCGGAAACGGTTAAACCCGCTCCCATCTCGTAGCACAGCGTCCGGAATGGTCTGTCAGTAATGCCAGCCATGGGCGCTGCGATCAGGCGATTTCTGAGCTGGTGGTGTCCGATGCGCATGAGTTAAGAAATGACCATACTGTGACTGCAAGGCGGCGTATATTACGCATTTTTTGCACGAGATGAAAGGCCAAACTTTGAGCAATCCTCTGTTGCAGATCAATGAATCCGGGACTAGCGTAAAAGGGATGAATAAATACTTATATTAATCATTGATTTAATGGATGATGGATAATTTGTGTCCATTTATAAAATCATAAAACTTCTCGATTTTTCTTGGATAAACTGGCCGCATGGCGATATAAAACGCTGTTTTTGTAGCCAAAAAAGTGCTCTGTAGTGCGATCTGCCTCTCATTTCCTGGCATTATTTGGTGGCTACTGGAAACAAAAATGCGGCCCGTAGGCCGCATCGCGCTTAGTTTTTCCGGCCGGTAATCCGGCACCACTCTTCCTTCTCGACCACCGGGTCAAGGGTGAAGAGATCGGCGTAGGCTTCACAGACGCTCTCCGCCTGGCTGGCAAGGATGCCGGAAAGCCCCAGCAAACCGCCTGAAACGGGCAGGACGCTGATTAATGGCGCCAGCTCACGTAACGGGCCTGCCAGGATATTCGCGACCACCACGTCGGCTTTCATCGACTCCGGTTGGTCCTGAGGAAGATAGAGCTCCAGGCATTCAGAAACGCCGTTACGCTGCGCGTTATCACGACTGGCCTGAATAGCCTGCGGGTCGATATCAATCCCGATTGCTTTTGCCGCCCCCAGCTTCAGTGCGGCAATCGCCAGGATGCCGGAGCCGCAGCCGAAATCAATCACCGTTTTTCCGTTGAGGTCGAGCCCATCCAGCCACTGCAGGCACAGGGATGTCGTCGGATGCGTACCGGTGCCAAAGGCCAGACCCGGATCGAGCATCACGTTGACGGCATTTTCATCCGGAACATCGCGCCAGCTTGGGCAGATCCATAGCCGCTCCCCGAAGCGCATGGGGTGGAAGTTATCCATCCATTCCCGTTCCCAGTCTTTATCTTCCAGCTGCTCGATCTTATGCGCGAACCCGGCGCCCAGCAGCGGATGCTGCTCCAGTTGGGCAACGACCGCTTTCATATCGGTTTCAGCATCGAACAGGCCGATTACGTCGGTATCCCCCCACAGGCGGGTTTCCCCGGGCAATGGCTCAAATACCGGCGTATCGTGCGTATCCTGGAAGGTGATCGAGACCGATCCGGCCTCCATCAGCGCATCGCTAAGATCTTCAGCGTTCGCGCCGGTGGTATTTAGTTTCAGTTGGATCCATGGCATAGCAAAACTCTTTATTTATCAGTAGTCAAAATGGGGGACTGTGGGGCGGGACGACCGAAACGGTTCCCCGCCACAAACGCCAGCAAACTCAGCAGCAGCGCGGGAACGATCGGGTGAAAGCCCAGAAACTGCACTTTCAGCGTGGCCAGTACGGCATACAGGACGCCGCCTACGATCATCGCGCTCAGCGCGCCAGCCGCGTTGGCGCGTTCCCAGTAAAGGCCCAGCACCAGCGGCCACAGGAAGACGGCTTCCAGGCCGCCGAAGGCCAGCAGGTTCAGCCAGATTATCATCTCCGGCGGCCGCCAGGCCGCGAGCAGCAACAAGACCCCCAGCAGGAGCGTGATGCCGGCGGACATGCGTTTAAGCCGCTTTTCGTTAGTCGCCTGATCCGGCCGCCAGTTCAGGTACAGATCTTTGATGATCGTAGCGGAACTTTGCAGAAGTTGGGCATTGATCGTCGACATAATCGCCGCCATCGGCGCGGCAAGGAAGATCCCGGCGGCAAAGGGCGGAAGCACTTTAACCATCAGCGTCGGGATCACCAGATCCGGCACGGTTAAATCGGGGATCACCGCCCGGCCTAATGCCCCAGCCAGATGCATGCCAAACATCAGGATCGCCACCACGATGGTGCCGATAATGATGCCGCGATGCACGGCTTTGCTGTCTTTGTAGGAGATACAGCGCACTGCGGTATGTGGCAGACCAATAACGCCGAAGCAGACCAGCACCCAAAACGAGGCCATAAAGGTTGGCGAGAGGATATCTTCCGCGCCCTGCGGGGACACCAGCTTGACGTCGATCGACTGCAGCGTCTCTACCGCATGGCCAACCCCCCCGGCGGCGTGGATCACGCCTACCAGCAGCACGATCGTGCCGATCAGCATTACCATGCCCTGCATCGTGTCGTTGAGCACGCTGGCGCGAAAGCCGCCATAGGCGGTATACAGCGCGATGCTGACCCCGAAGATCAGCAGGCCGGTATCGTAAGGAATACCGGCAGCCGTCTCCAGCAGGCGGGCGCCGCCGATAAACTGGACGGTCATGGCGCCAACAAAGGCCACCAGCAGACTCAGGCTGGCCAGCCAGACCAGCAGGCGACTCTGATAGCGCGCAAACAGCATGTCATTGAGGGTGACAGCATTATAGCGACGCGCAAGGATGGCGAATTTTTTCCCCAGCACGCCCAGCGACAGCCAGATGGCGGGGAGCTGGATCATCGCCAGCAGCACCCAGCCCAGGCCGTATTTATAGGCGGCGCCGGGTCCGCCTATAAATGAGCTGGCGCTGATATAGGTGGCGGTTAGCGTCATGGCCAGCACGAAGCCGCCCATCGAGCGGCTGCCGAGAAAGTACTCATTAAGAAAGCTACCTGAGGCGCGTTTTCTCATGGCGTAGAGGGATAAACCGAACACCACCACCAGGTAGGCGATCAGGGGAATAATGACCTCAAACTGCATCATCGTCCTCCAGAGAAATATCGCGGAAAATCAGTTTGACCATCGCCCAGCACAGCAGAATGAACAGCAGCGGTACCAGCAGGCAGGCCATTTCAAACCAGTGTGGCAGGCCGGTAAAGCCAATAGCCACCCCCGGCAGATAGGCGGCGGCCAGCCAGGCGGCAAGGTAGAGAAGGGTCAGCCACAGCGCCCAGCGCGCTTCTTTGTGGGCCTGAACAAAGCGTTTGTCCATTTTTTGTCCCTTGAGGATGAAGAAAGCGGGGATTGTACCGCATGGTATAGATGAGGAGAGAGAAAAAGAAAAAAGGCCGGTTTACCCGGCCTTTTGCTGAGAGAGCAGAATTATTTTTCCTGCAAGCCGAGTTTTTTCTCCAGATAGTGGATATTGGTGCCACCATGCTGGAAATTCTCGTCGCTCATAATGCGCATCTGCAGATCGACGTTGGTTTTGATGCCATCGATGATCAGCTCCTGCAGCGCATTCTTCATGCGGGCAATCGCCACGTCACGGCTTTCGCCGTAGCAGATCAGTTTACCGATCATGGAGTCATAGTACGGCGGTACGGTGTAACCGGCGTAAATATGTGACTCCCAGCGCACGCCAAAGCCACCCGGCGCGTGGAAACGGGTGATTTTGCCCGGGCTCGGCAGGAAGGTGTTCGGGTCTTCGGCGTTGATACGGCATTCCACCGCATGGCCGCGAACCACCACTTCATCCTGCTTGATGGACAGCGGCTGGCCGGCTGCGATACGCAGCTGCTCTTTGATCAGGTCAACGCCGGTGATCATTTCAGTTACCGGATGCTCTACCTGGATACGGGTGTTCATTTCAATGAAGTAGAACTCGCCGTTTTCGAACAGGAACTCAAAGGTACCCGCCCCGCGGTAGCCGATATCCACACAGGCTTTCGCGCAACGCTCGCCGATGTAGCGACGCAGTTCCGGGGTGATGCCCGGCGCCGGCGCTTCTTCGACCACTTTCTGATGACGGCGCTGCATGGAGCAGTCACGTTCAGCCAGATAGATAGCGTTACCCTGACCATCCGCCAGCACCTGAATTTCAATGTGGCGTGGGTTTTCCAGGTATTTCTCCATGTAGACCATGTCGTTGTTGAAAGCCGCTTTGGCTTCCGCTTTGGTCATGGAGATGGATTGCGCCAGTTCAGCGTCGCTACGTACAACGCGCATACCGCGACCGCCGCCGCCGCCGGAGGCTTTGATGATCACCGGGTAGCCGATGCGTTTGGCATGGGCGCGGTTAGCGTCCATGTCGTCGCCCAGCGGGCCATCAGAACCTGGAACGGTCGGAACGCCAGCTTTCTTCATGGCGGTGATGGCGGACACTTTGTCGCCCATCAGGCGGATAGTGTCGGCTTTCGGGCCGATGAAGATGAAACCGGAGCGCTCAACCTGCTCAGCAAAATTAGCGTTCTCAGAGAGGAAGCCATAACCCGGGTGAATCGCTACCGCGCCAGTGATCTCAGCGGCGCTGATAATGGCCGGAATGTTCAGATAGCTTTTTACGGACGGAGCCGGACCGATGCAGACCGTCTCATCCGCTAACAATACGTGTTTTAGATCGCGATCCGCAGTGGAGTGCACAGCGACAGTCTTGATGCCCAATTCTTTACAGGCACGCAGGATGCGCAGTGCGATCTCGCCACGGTTAGCGATGACAATTTTATCCAGCATGTTCGCCTCGTTACTCGATAACTACCAGCGGCTCGTCGAATTCTACCGGTTGGCCGCTTTCGATCAGAATGGCTTTCACCACGCCGGCTTTGTCGGCTTCGATCTGGTTCATCATTTTCATCGCTTCGACGATGCACAGGGTGTCGCCCACGTTAACTTTCTGGCCAACTTCCACAAACGCTTTCGCGTCCGGGCTCGGCGTACGATAGAAAGTACCAACCATCGGGGAACGTACGATGTGACCACTGATTTCCGCTTTCGCCGGCGCTTCAGCCGCAGCAGCTGGTGCGGCAGTCGCGGCGGCAGGCGCCTGAGGCTGCATCATCGGCGCAGCATAAGCCTGCTGCATAACCGGATAGCTTGCGGCCGGTGCAGAGCGGCTGATGCGAACAGACTCTTCGCCTTCAGAAATTTCCAGTTCGGAGATACCTGATTCTTCAACCAGCTCGATCAGTTTTTTAATCTTACGAATATCCATGAGTGGGTTCCGTACTCTTTGTTTAGTGTGATTGTGACAGGCGTTTTACCGCCGTCTGTAAAGCGTATGAATAACCATCCGCCCCCAGCCCGCAAATGACGCCAGCGGCGACATCTGACAGATACGAGTGCTGGCGGAAGGGTTCGCGTGCATGCACATTGCTCAGGTGAATCTCGATAAACGGGATGTTCACGGCGAGCAAAGCGTCACGGATTGCTACGCTGGTATGCGTGAACGCGGCCGGATTAATCAGGATATAGTCCACGTTGTCTTTAGCCTGATGAATTCGGTCGATTAACGCATACTCCGCGTTGGACTGCAGGTGATCCAGACTCACATTCAGCGCCGCCGCTTCAGATGTTAAACGGTTAACAATTTCAGCCAGCGTGAGAGGGCCATACTTCTCAGGCTCGCGGGTACCGAGCATGTTAATGTTTGGACCATTCAAAAGCAAAATGTGAAACTTAACTGCCATTGTGTGGCGAACTCCTGCCATTTTCGGGTAAAAAACAACATATACCTTCAATGCGCCCTTGTCACCTTTTCAGGGTCAGAAAACCCCGTCAGGAAAACCAAAGTCGCACATTATAACGATTTCGTAGCAATTGGCAGCTAAATACTGGTCTTATCAGGGAAGATTATCAACCGCTATCTGAAAAAGAGTCGCGGTTGATAAAGGATCTGCGGGAAACTGCACATTACCGGATTGAGCGCCACCACTGGCGGAACTTCTTGTAACGCCATGTCAATAGCCCCGCTGCCAGCAGGGCATATATAACGGGCTGCGGCGAGACGATCTTCACTGACCACAGGTAGTGTATCGGCGCGAGGATCGCCACCAGATAGACGAAGTTGTGTAAAAGTTGCCAGCGACGCCCCAGTTTTCGCTGCATCGCTTGCGTGGAGGTCACCGCCAGCGCCAGCAGAATCGCCCAGCTGATCATGCCCAATGTCAGATAGGGGCGGGTGATAATCTCCGAGCCCAGCAGCGCCAGATTGTTAATGCCCAGCTCCAGTAGGGTATAGCTGGTCAGGTGCAGCGTCGCCCAGGCAAAACACCATAAACCTAACAGCCGACGAACGCGAATCAATAATGGCTGCTTCGCATAGCGCGCCAGCGGAGAGACCAGCAGCGTCGCCAGCAGAAACTTAAGCGCCATTCTGCCGGTAAAGTGCTGGATATCCTTGGCTGGATCGGCGCTAAAGTAGCCCTGGTGCCCGGCCCAGAATAACCAGACCAGCGGCAAAAACCCCGCAAGGTGAAGTAAAACCTTCAGCCAGACGATCTGTTTGACGGTGAAACGCACTAGAAGTTCTCCCGCAGATTCATGCCGCGATACAGCGACGCCACTTCGTCGGCATAGCCATTAAACAGCAACGTCGGTTGACGCTTCACATCGAGCACGCCGCCGGCGCCGATAAACCGCTCGCTAGCCTGCGACCAGCGGGGGTGATCGACGTGCGGATTGACGTTGGCGAAGAAGCCGTATTCGTCCGGCGCCGCCAGGTTCCAGGTGGTTGGCGGCCGCTCGCGGGTCAGCTCGATACTAACAATGGATTTTATGCCTTTAAAACCGTACTTCCACGGCACGGTCAGGCGGACCGGCGCGCCGTTTTGCGGCGGCAGCGCTTTGCCATACACCCCGACGGTGAGTAGCGTCAGCGGGTGCATCGCTTCATCCAGCCGTAGCCCCTCCACGTAAGGGTAAGCGAGCCCCCCGCCGATAAACCGGTCTTTCTGGCCGGGCATTTGATCCGGAGCATAGAGGGTTTTGAAGGCCACATAGCGCGCGCTGCTGGTGGGCTCCACCAGCGCCAGCAGTTTATGCAGCGGGAAGCCGACCCAGGGGACCACCATCGACCAGGCTTCCACACAGCGCATACGATAAATGCGCTCTTCCAGCGGGAAGCGTTTGGTCAGATCGTCATGGTCAAGGGTCAGAGGTTTCGCCACTTCGCCACCGATGGTGAGCGTCCAGGGATCGGTGCGCAGGCTACCCGCGTTCGCCGCCGGATCGGCTTTATCGAGGCCGAATTCATAAAAATTATTGTAACCGGCGACCTTATCTTCTGGGGTAAGCGTCAGATTAGCCTGCCACTCGGCGGGTTTAGCAAACTCCAGGGCCTTGCCCGCTGGCGCTGGTGGGCGGTCGTGGCCTTTAAACCAGTCCAGCAGGTCGGCCTGCGCGGCGGCGGGAAGGGAAAGCGCGGTCGCGCTGATACCCAGCATTTTCAGCACCTGGCGCCGCTTGAGCATAAAAACGGATTCGGCCGTGACGTCGGCTTCCGTCAGTTTTTTTCTTTTCATGGTGTCCTCCGTCATGCGTTTTCCTAAGCATGACGGAGACGGCGATGAATGGCGAATATGTCACGAAAAATTGCACATTAGGATAAGGAGCCGCCGCCGAAGCAGAGGCGCGGTCGTCCAGGAATCATCGGAAAGTGGCGCAAGACGTTTCCTTTGCCGCGCATGACCCGGCATCTTTAGCAGGGAAAAGGGGGCGGTAAGCTGGCCAGACGGTATAGCGGTAATAATTTGCGCCGCCGGCGCGGGTTTGTCATCCTGCGTCTAAAATTAAAGCGCTTCTGGCGCAGGCCGCAGGCGGGCGACGATTGGCAAATTTTTTCTGCAAACTATACTCGCTATCGGCATACTTTTACCGATAATACGCATTCCATTGCCAGACTCGCCATCTTTGATAGTATGCGTCGCGCTTTAAAAGGTTAATGCTTGCGGCAAGGCGCGCGCCGGCACGGGAGCCTGATGGTTCATCGGGTAGTCATTCACTCGCGGAGTTAACACAGGGATGCGATTAACGACGAAGTTCTCAGCCTTTATTACGCTGCTAACTAGCCTGACCATCTTTGTCACGCTGATTGGCGCTTCGCTGAGTTTTTATAACGGCATTGAGAACAAGGTCGAAAACCGCGTTCAGGCGGTGGCGACCATGCTGGATAACCGGCTCATCACCACCTCTTTCGATAAGCTTGAACCGCAGTTGGATGAGCTGATGACGCCGATCGAGATCGTGCATATCGATTTCATGCTCAACGGCAAACCGCTCTACAGCCATTCCCGACCCGATAGCTATCGCCCGCTCGGCAGCCATGAGCAATTCCGTGAGATCACGGTTCAGTCGCTTAAACATCCTGGCATTACGCTGCATCTGGTCTACGTTGACCCGATGGTGAACTATTTCCGTTCGCTGTCGATCACTGCCCCGCTGTCGATCTCCATTGGCTTCATGGTGGTGATTATTTTCTTCGCCGTCCGCTGGATCCGCCGCCAGCTGGCCGGCCAGGAGCTGCTGGAGCTGCGTTCCACGCGTATCCTGAGCGGCGAGCGCGGGCCGCAGGTGCGCGGGTCGGTCTATGAATGGCCGGCCAGCACCAGTAGCGCCCTGGATATGCTGCTGTCGGAGCTGCAGTTCGCCAGCGATCAGCGCAGCCGGATGGATACGCTTATTCGCTCCTACGCGGCGCAGGATTCGAAAACCGGACTGAATAACCGCCTGTTTTTTGACAATCAGCTGGCCACGCTGCTGGAAGACCAGGAGAAGGTGGGAGCCTACGGCATCGTGATGATGATCCGTCTGCCGGAGTTTGATCTGCTACGGGACAACTGGGGACGGGCGGCGGCCGAAGAACATTACTTTACGCTTATCAACCTGCTCTCTACCTTTATTATGCGTTACCCCGGCGCGCTGTTGGCGCGCTATCACCGTAGCGACTTCGCCGTGCTGCTGCCGCACCGTACGTTGAAAGAGGCGGATAGTATCGCCGGCCTGTTGCTGAAGGCGATGGATGCGCTGCCTCCAACGCGTATCCTCGATCGCGACGATATGATGCATATCGGCATCTGTTCGTTCCGCAGCGGGCAATCGGCGGCGCAGGTGATGGAACATGCGGAAGCGGCGACGCGCAACGCGGTGCTGCAGGGCAGCAACAGCTGGTCGGTCTATGATGACACCCTTCCGGAGAAAGGTCGCGGCAACGTTCGCTGGCGAACGCTGATCGAACAGATGCTGAGCCGCGGCGGGCCGCGGTTGTACCAAAAACCTGCTGTCACCCGCGACGGGCGGGTACATCATCGTGAACTGATGTCGCGGATGTACGACGGTAAAGAAGAGGTGATTGCAGCGGAATACATGCCGATGGTGCTGCAGTTTGGCCTGGCGGAGGAGTATGACCGCCTGCAGGTAACGCGCCTGCTGCCGTTTTTAGGCTTCTGGCCCGAGGAGAATCTGGCGCTCCAGCTGTCGGTGGAGTCGCTGATCCGTCCGCGTTTCCAGCGCTGGCTGCGCGATGCCTTGATGCAGTGTGAAAAATCGCAGCGTCAGCGGATTATTTTTGAACTTGCAGAGGCAGATGTTTGTCAATATATCGGCCGTCTGCAGCCGGTTATGCGATTGGTTAACGCTCTGGGCGTTCGGGTGGCAGTGGTTCAGGCGGGGTTAACCCTGGTTGGAACCAGCTGGATCAAGCAGCTGGATGCGGAGCTGATCAAACTGCATCCGGGTCTGGCGCGCAACATCGAAAAGCGCAGCGAGAACCAACTGCTGGTGCAAAGCCTGGTGGAAGCCTGTAAAGGCATGCCTATGCAAGTTTTTGCGACGGGCGTACGCAGCCGCAGCGAGTGGTTGGTACTGTCCCAATGCGGTGTCACGGGCGGGCAGGGGGAATTTTTTGCCGCCTCACAGCCACTTGACACAAATGTGAAAAAATATTCGCAAAGATACTCGGTTTGATCTGCCGTTTAGCGTGATTTCACGTAGAATAACGCGCGCCATCGTGAAGGGGGTGTGCTTGTCTACCTGCCGGATCATCGCAATGTAAATGCCAGTGACCCTCCTTTGACAGGTTACAAATTCAGGCGTGGAGCGCTGCTGAAGATTTCAGCAATGAACGGAGTCGGGAAAATTTGTAACAAAGGAAATGAACTGCACTAATTTTCACCGCAGCAGGTGATTTTTGCGCCTTGTCGCTGCTGCGTGTGGTTGGTAAAGTAAGCGGATTTTGTTTTCCGCCCCAGCTTTCAGGATTATCCCTTAGTATGTTAAAAAAATTTCGTGGCATGTTTTCCAATGACCTGTCCATTGACCTGGGTACCGCGAATACCCTTATTTACGTAAAAGGACAAGGCATCGTATTGAATGAGCCTTCCGTGGTGGCCATTCGTCAGGATCGTGCCGGATCGCCGAAAAGCGTCGCCGCCGTGGGTCATGAAGCGAAGCAGATGCTCGGCCGTACCCCGGGTAATATCGCGGCGATTCGCCCGATGAAGGACGGCGTTATCGCTGACTTCTTCGTGACGGAAAAGATGCTGCAGCACTTTATCAAACAAGTGCACAGCAACAGCTTTATGCGCCCGAGCCCGCGCGTGCTGGTGTGTGTACCGGTTGGCGCAACCCAGGTCGAACGTCGCGCTATTCGTGAATCCGCGCAGGGCGCAGGCGCCCGTGAAGTCTTCCTGATCGAAGAGCCGATGGCGGCAGCGATTGGCGCAGGCTTACCGGTTTCTGAAGCGACCGGCTCCATGGTGGTGGATATCGGTGGCGGTACCACTGAGGTGGCGGTTATCTCCCTGAACGGCGTGGTCTATTCCTCTTCTGTACGTATCGGCGGTGACCGCTTCGACGAAGCCGTTATCAATTACGTGCGTCGTAACTACGGCTCCCTGATCGGTGAAGCGACCGCCGAACGTATCAAGCATGAAATCGGTTCGGCTTACCCGGGCGATGAAGTGCGCGAAATTGAAGTGCGCGGTCGTAACCTGGCGGAAGGCGTGCCACGCGGCTTCACCCTGAACTCAAACGAAATTCTTGAAGCGCTGCAGGAGCCTCTGACCGGCATCGTGAGTGCGGTCATGGTTGCCCTTGAGCAGTGCCCGCCGGAACTGGCGTCTGATATCTCTGAACGCGGTATGGTTCTCACCGGCGGTGGTGCGCTGCTGCGCAACCTGGACCGTCTGTTAATGGAAGAAACCGGTATTCCAGTCGTGGTTGCTGAAGATCCGCTGACCTGCGTAGCGCGTGGCGGCGGCAAGGCGCTGGAGATGATCGACATGCACGGCGGCGACCTGTTTAGCGAAGAGTAGTCAGCCTGAAGGTCCGGGGCGGCATACGAGCTGCCCCTGGTCTTTACTGACACGAGAATACGCATAGCCTATGAAGCCAATTTTTAGCCGTGGCCCCTCGCTACAGATTCGCCTTATTCTGGCGGTGCTGGTGGCGCTTGGCGTGATTATCGCCGACAGCCGCCTGGGTACGTTCAGTCAAATCAGAACGTACATGGATACAGCCGTCAGCCCTTTCTACTTTGTCTCTAATGGTCCCCGGGAACTGCTCGACAGCGTATCGCAGACGCTAGCTACCCGCGACCAGCTCGAACTGGAAAACCGCGCGCTGCGCCAGGAGCTGTTGCTGAAAAACAGCGATCTGCTGATGCTGGGCCAGTACAAGCAGGAGAACGCGCGCCTGCGTGAACTGCTTGGCTCGCCGCTGCGCCAGGACGAGCAAAAAATGGTGACGCAGGTCATCTCAACGGTCAACGACCCTTACAGCGATCAGGTGGTTATTGACAAAGGCAGCGTGAACGGCGTCTATGAAGGCCAGCCGGTTATCAGCGATAAAGGCGTCGTGGGGCAGGTCGTGGCCGTGGCGAAAATGACCAGCCGGGTGCTGCTGATCTGCGATGCCACTCATGCGCTGCCGATCCAGGTTCTGCGTAACGACATTCGCGTCATTGCCGCCGGTAACGGCTGCACGGACGATCTCCAGCTTGAGCATCTGCCGGCAAATACCGATATTCGCGTCGGCGACGTGCTGGTGACCTCCGGTCTCGGCGGTCGTTTCCCTGAAGGGTATCCGGTCGGGGTAGTCTCCTCGGTGAAACTGGACACCCAGCGCGCCTATACCGTGATTCAGGCGCGTCCGACGGCCGGGCTGCAGCGCTTGCGCTATCTGTTGCTGCTGTGGGGCGCCGATCGTAATGGCGCTAACCCGATGTCCCCGGAAGAGGTTCATCGGGTGGCTAACGAACGTCTGATGCAGATGATGCCGCAGGTACTGCCTGCGCCGGATGCGATGGGGCCGCAGATGCCGGCGCCCGCCACCGGGTTGACGCCGCCTCAGCCGTCGCAGCCTGCAGGGGGGCAATAGTGGCAAGTTACCGTAGCCAGGGACGCTGGGTTATCTGGCTCTCGTTTCTTATCGCGCTATTGCTGCAAATTATGCCCTGGCCGGCGGACATCAGCGTTTTCCGGCCCAACTGGGTATTATTGATCCTGCTGTACTGGATCCTCGCGTTGCCGCACCGGGTAAACGTGGGGACGGGTTTCGTGATGGGGGCTATTCTTGATCTCATCAGCGGTTCAACGCTCGGCGTTCGCGCGCTGTCTTTAAGCATCGTCGCCTATCTGGTCGCGCTGAAGTATCAGCTGTTCCGTAACCTGGCGCTGTGGCAGCAGGCGCTGGTGGTAATGCTGTTATCCCTGGCCGTGGATATCATTGTTTTCTGGGCAGAGTTTTTAGTGATCAACGTCTCTTTCCGTCCGGAAGTATTCTGGAGTAGTGTAGTAAACGGCATCCTCTGGCCATGGCTCTTCCTGCTGATGCGTAAAGTGCGTCAGCAATTTGCAGTGCAATAAGGTTGATATGACAACTCTGTATCTCGCTTCTGGTTCCCCGCGTCGGCAGGAACTGCTGACTCAGCTTGGTCTCGCTTTCGAGCGTCTGGTTCCTGGTATTGAGGAGCAGCGCCAGCCGCAGGAGAGCGCCCAGCACTATGTCGTCCGCCTGGCGCGCGAAAAAGCGCAGGCCGGGGTGGCGATGGCCACCCGCGATTTGCCGGTGCTGGGAGCGGATACGATTGTCATTTTGAACGGCGAAGTGCTGGAAAAACCGCGCGACGCCGAACACGCTGCAGCGATGCTGCGTTTGCTTTCCGGCCACACCCATCAGGTCATGACCGCGGTGGCGCTGGCGGATAAGCAGCAAACGCTGGACTGTCTGGTGGTCACGGAAGTGACCTTCCGGCGGCTCAGCGAGCAGGATATCGCCGATTATGTGGCCAGCGGCGAGCCTTTAGATAAAGCAGGTGCATACGGTATTCAAGGGTTGGGTGGTTGCTTCGTCAGGAAGATTAATGGCAGCTATCACGCCGTAGTCGGCTTACCGCTGGTGGAAACGTATGAGTTGCTCAGTAACTTTAACTCACTGCGTAAAGGAAAGGGATAAAGATGACGGCTGAATTATTAGTTAACGTAACGCCATCCGAAACGCGCGTTGCGTATATTGATGGCGGTATTCTGCAGGAAATCCATATTGAGCGTGAAGCGCGACGCGGAATAGTAGGCAATATCTACAAAGGTCGTGTTAGCCGAGTGCTGCCGGGAATGCAGGCGGCTTTTGTAGATATTGGTCTGGATAAGGCGGCGTTCCTTCACGCCTCCGATATCATGCCGCATACCGAGTGCGTCGCCGGTGAGGAGCAAAAGCAGTTTACCGTGCGCGATATTTCGGAGCTGGTGCGCCAGGGCCAGGACCTGATGGTCCAGGTGGTTAAAGATCCGCTGGGTACCAAAGGCGCGCGTCTGACCACCGATATTACCCTGCCTTCCCGCTATCTGGTCTTTATGCCAGGCGCCTCCCACGTGGGGGTCTCTCAGCGGATTGAAAGCGAAGCCGAGCGCGAGCGCCTAAAAAAGGTCGTCGCAGAATATTGCGATGAGCAGGGCGGGTTTATCATTCGCACCGCTGCGGAAGGCGTTCACGAGCAGGAGATGGCCGCCGATGCCGCTTATCTTAAGCGCGTATGGACCAAGGTGATGGAGCGCAAAAAGCGCAACCAGACCCGCTATCAGCTGTATGGCGAGCTGGCTCTGGCCCAGCGCGTGCTGCGTGATTTTGCCGATGCGCAACTGGATCGCATTCGCGTCGACTCGCGCCTGACCTATGAGGCGTTGCTCGAATTCACCGCCGAATATATCCCGGAAATGACCAGCAAGCTGGAACACTACAGCGGCCGTCAGCCGATATTCGATCTCTTTGACGTTGAGAACGAAATTCAGCGCGCGCTGGAGCGTAAAGTCGAGCTCAAATCGGGGGGCTATCTGATCATCGACCAGACCGAGGCGATGACCACCATCGATATCAACACCGGGGCCTTTGTCGGGCACCGCAATCTTGACGATACGATCTTCAATACCAACATCGAAGCCACCCAGGCGATAGCCCGCCAGCTACGTTTGCGTAATCTCGGCGGCATTATCATCATTGATTTCATAGACATGAACAATGAAGATCACCGTCGACGGGTGTTGCACTCTTTAGAGCAGGCGCTGAGTAAAGATCGGGTGAAGACCAGCATTAACGGCTTCTCCCAGCTGGGCCTGGTGGAGATGACCCGTAAACGCACCCGTGAAAGCGTGGAGCATGTGCTTTGCAACGAGTGCCCAACCTGCCACGGACGTGGAACGGTAAAGTCGGTGGAAACGGTGTGCTATGAGATTATGCGTGAGATCGTCCGCGTACATCATGCTTATGATTCCGATCGCTTCCTGGTCTATGCTTCCCCTGCGGTAGCGGAAACCCTGAAAGGGGAAGAGTCGCATGCGCTGGCGGAAGTGGAAATCTTTGTCGGCAAACAGGTGAAGGTACAAATTGAGCCGCTCTATAATCAAGAGCAGTTCGATGTTGTTATGATGTAAGACACCGCGTCATTGTGCGGCTGACAAGGAGAGAGGCGTGAGGCGACTGCCCGGGATTTTATTGCTCACCGTGGCAACATTGATTGTTATCGTCGCGCTGCTGGTGAGTGGCTTGCGTCTCGTGTTGCCACAGCTCGACGCCTGGCGTCCGCAGCTGCTGGAGAAGATCTCCACCCTCACCGGTACGCCGGTGGACGCCTCGCAGATCACCGCCAGCTGGCAGACTTTTGGTCCGACGTTAGACGCCCGCGATATCCATGTCGGGCTGAAAGATGGCGGCACAATGGCGGTCAAGCGCGTAACCCTGGCGCTGGATGTCTGGCAGAGCCTGCTGCATATGCGCTGGCAGTTCCGCGACCTCACCTTCTGGCAGCTGCAGGTCCATACCAATACCCCTATTCAGACCAATGACGGTGGCGAAAGCCTGAAAACCGACCGCATCAGCGATCTCTTTTTACGTCAGTTCGATCACTTTACTCTGCGCGACAGCCATCTGAGCTTCCTGACCCTTTCCGGTCAGCGGGCGGAGCTGGCGGTTCCGCAGCTGACATGGCTTAACGGCAGGAACCGTCATCGCGCCGAGGGGCAGCTCAGCCTCTCCAGCCTCACCGGCCAGCATGGCGTCATGCAGGTGCGGATGGATCTTCGCGATGAGGATGGCCTGCTGAATAAAGGCCGGGTCTGGCTGCAGGCGGATGATATCGACGTCAAACCGTGGCTGGGACGCTGGATGCAGGACAATATCGCCCTGAAAAGCGCCCGCTTCAGCCTCGAAGGCTGGATGACCATTGAAAAAGGCGATGTGGCCAGCGGCGACGTATGGCTGAAAAAAGGGGGCGCCAGCTGGCAGGGCGATAACGAAGTCCATCATTTGTCGGTGGATAACCTGACGGCGCATCTCTCCCATGATAAGCAAAGCTGGGCCTTTTATATTCCCGATACGCGGATCGCTATCGATGATAAACCCTGGCCAAGCGGAGCCCTGGCGATGGCGTGGATCCCGGCGCAGGACGTTGGTGGCGACGATCGTCAGCGTAGCGATGAGTTACGTATTCGCGCCAGCAATTTGGCCCTCAGCGGCCTGAGCGGGTTACAGCCGTTTGCTGATAAGCTGGCGCCTTCTCTGGGCGAACTCTGGCGTACCACGCAGCCTGGCGGCAAAATCAATTTGCTGGCTCTCGATATCCCCCTGCAGGCGACGGAGAAAACGCGTTTTCAGGCGCAGTGGAGCGATCTGGCGTGGAAGCAGTGGAAACTCCTGCCGGGGGCAGAGCACTTCTCCGGCAGTCTGAATGGCAGCGTTGAGCACGGGGAATTACGCGCTCATATGGCGAAGGCGCTGATGCCGTATGCCGGCGTCTTCCGCGCGCCGCTGGAGATAGCCGCTGGCGAAGCCACGCTCAGTTGGGTGAAAAACGACAAAGGGTTTATGCTTGATGGCCGCGATATAGACGTGCAGGCGACAGGCGTACGCGCCCGCGGCGGCTTCCGCTATCTGCAACCGCAGGGGGACGATCCCTGGCTGGGTATTCTGGCGGGCATCAGCACCAATGACGGTGGCCAGGCATGGCGTTATTTCCCGGAAAATCTGATGGGCAAAGCGCTGGTGGACTATCTCAGCGGCGCGATTAAAGCAGGGCAAGCCAGCGATGCGACGCTGGTGTATGGCGGCAATCCGCATCTATTCCCTTATCCGCATAATGAAGGCCAGTTCCAGGTTTATGTTCCGCTGAAGAACGCCACTTTTGCCTTCCAACCGGACTGGCCGGCGTTAACCGGGCTGAACATCGACCTCAATTTTATCAACAACGGCCTGTGGATGCGGGCGGATAAAGCGATGCTTGGCAACGTGACCGCCAGCAATCTCGATGCCGCGATCCCGGACTATGCGCAGGAAAAACTGCTGATTGATGCCGATATCAAAGGCCCGGGCAAAGAGGTTGGACCTTACTTTAATACTACGCCGCTGAAAGAGTCGCTCGGGGCGGCGCTGGATTCCCTGCAGCTGGATGGGGATGTGAGCGCTCGCTTACATCTTAATATCCCCCTCGACGGCGAGATGACCACCGCGAAAGGCGATGTGCGCCTGCAGAATAATAGCCTGTTTATCAAACCGTTAGATACTACGCTGCAGAACCTGAGCGGTAATTTCAGCTTTGTGAATGGCGATCTCAATAGTCAAACGTTGAGCGCGACCTGGTTTAATCAGCCGCTGAACCTCAATTTTTCCACCCGCGAAGGTGAAAAAGCGTTTCTGGTGGATGTCGGGATGAATGCCAACTGGCAGCCGTCGCGCACCGGGCTGCTGCCGAAAGCCGTGAGTGAGGCGTTGAGCGGTAGCGTCCCGTGGGATGGCAAGGTCGCCATCGAACTGCCGTACCATGGCAATGCCAGCTATAAGGTCGATATCAACGGCGATCTGAAGAATGTGAGCAGTCGCTTACCTTCGCCAGTCAGTAAGCCCGCCGGCGAACCCCTTCCGGTCAAAATTAACGTCGCCGGCGGCCTGAGCAGCTTCGACCTGACCGGCTCCATCGGGGCGAAGAATCATATTAACAGCCGCTGGTTGCTCAATCATAAGCTGACGCTGGATAGAGCGATCCTTACCACTGACAGCAAAGGGCACTCTCCGCTGCCCGATCAGCCCGGTATCGAGCTCAACCTGCCGCCGATGGATGGCGCGCAGTGGCTGGCGCTCTTCGAGAACGGCGCGGCAAATGAAGTGAGCAGCAGCGTGCTCTTTCCACCGCGCATTGTGCTGCGTACGCCGTCGCTGGCCCTCGCGGGGCAACAGTGGAACAACGTCAGTCTGATGTCCCAGCCGGTCGCCGGCGGCTCGCAGGTTGAGGCGCAGGGGCGTGAGATCAATGCCACATTGACGATGCGCGACAATGCTCCGTGGCTGGCAAATGTGCGTTATCTCTATTTCAATCCGGCCAGCGCCAGCGGCCAGAACGCAACAGAGAATGTGGCCCCCCAGACGGCGACGCGGCTGGATTTCCATGGCTGGCCCGATCTGCAGCTACGCTGCGCGGAATGCTGGCTGTGGGGACAAAAATATGGCCGCATCGATGGGGATGTGGCGATCAAAGGGGATACCTTAACGCTCTCCAACGGCCTGGTGGATACCGGGTTTGGCCGGCTGACGACCAACGGCGTGTGGGTGAACGCCCCTTCAGGGGTTCGAACCTCGCTGAAAGGCAGACTGCACGGCAATAAGACGGATGCATTTGCGGATTTCTTTGGCGTCTCCACGCCGGTGAAGGATTCGCCGTTTGATATCGACTACGATCTGCACTGGCGCGCGCCGCCCTGGTCACCCGATGTCGCGTCGCTCAATGGCATCATTAAAAGCCACCTGGGCAAGGGGCAGTTTACCGACCTGAGTACCGGGCACGCTGGCCAGCTGCTGCGTCTGCTGAGTGTGGATGCCCTGCTGCGTAAACTGCGTTTCGATTTCAGCGATACCTTCAGCGAAGGCTTTTACTTCGATTCGATTAACAGTACGGCATGGATTAAGGATGGCGTACTGCATACCGATGATACGCTGGTGGATGGCCTTGAAGCGGATATTGCTATGAAAGGGTCGGTCGATCTGGTGCGTCGCCAGCTGGATCTGCAGGCGGTGGTGGCGCCGGAGATCTCCGCGACCGTCGGCGTGGCGGCGGCCTTTGCCGTCAACCCCATCGTCGGCGCGGCGGTATTTGCCGCCAGCAAAGTGCTGGGTCCGCTGTGGAATAAAGTTTCGATTCTGCGCTACCGCATCACCGGCCCGATTGACCAGCCGCAGATCAATGAAGTGCTGCGCCAGGCGCGCAGCAATAAAAAGCAATGATTTGACGATTGCCGGGAATTGCCGCAATCTCAATAGATAGCCTTCTGTATTTCCGCCTGTCAGGCGGCAACAAACGAGTAGCATAACGATGAGTCTGAACCTGGTAAGTGAACAATTACTGTCGGCAAATGGCCTGAATCATCAGGACCTGTTTGCCATTCTTGGTCAACTGACCGAGCGCCGCCTCGATTACGGCGATCTCTATTTTCAGTCGAGCTATCACGAATCCTGGGTTCTGGAAGACAGCATCATTAAAGATGGGTCGTACAATATCGACCAGGGCGTAGGCGTGCGCGCCGTCAGCGGCGAAAAAACGGGCTTTGCCTACGCCGATCAGATCAGCAAACTGGCGCTAGAGCAGAGCGCCCAGGCGGCGCGGACCATTGTGCGCGACACCGGCAATGGCAAAGTGCAGACCCTCGGCGCCGTAGAGCATCGTGCCCTGTACACCAGCATCGACCCGCTGCAGAGTATGACCCGGGAAGAGAAGCTGGATATTCTGCGCCGGGTAGACAAAGTCGCCCGGGCGGCGGACCAGCGGGTGCAGGAGGTTTCAGCCAGCCTGAGCGGGGTGTATGAGCTGATCCTGGTCGCCGCCACCGATGGCACTCTGGCCGCCGACGTTCGTCCGCTGGTTCGTCTTTCCGTCAGCGTGCTGGTGGAAGAGGATGGCAAGCGTGAGCGCGGCAGCAGCGGCGGTGGCGGGCGTTTTGGTTATGACTATTTCCTCGCCTCCCAGGAGGGCGACGTGCGGGCCGATGCCTGGGCGAAAGAAGCGGTGCGCATGGCGCTGGTCAACCTCTCGGCGGTCGCCGCCCCTGCGGGGATGCTGCCAGTGGTGCTCGGCGCCGGCTGGCCTGGCGTCCTGCTGCATGAAGCGGTCGGCCATGGGCTGGAAGGCGATTTCAACCGGCGTGGCACCTCGGTCTTTAGCGGCCATATGGGGGAATTAGTCGCCTCTGAGCTGTGCACCGTAGTGGATGACGGCACCATCGCCGATCGCCGTGGCTCGGTGGCCATTGATGACGAAGGGACGCCGGGGCAATACAACGTGCTGATCGAAAACGGCATTCTGAAAGGCTATATGCAGGATAAACTCAACGCGCGCCTGATGGGCGTCGCACCGACCGGCAATGGCCGACGTGAGTCGTATGCCCATCTGCCGATGCCGCGTATGACCAACACCTATATGCTGGCGGGCCAGTCGACGCCACAGGAGATTATCGAATCGGTCGACTACGGTATCTTTGCGCCTAACTTCGGCGGCGGGCAGGTGGATATCACCTCCGGTAAATTTGTCTTCTCCACTTCCGAGGCCTATCTGATCGAAAAAGGGAAGGTCACGAAGGCGGTGAAAGGGGCCACGCTGATTGGCTCCGGCATTGAGACCATGCAACAGATTTCGATGGTGGGCAACGACCTGCGCCTGGATAACGGCGTCGGCGTCTGTGGCAAAGAGGGCCAGAGCGTGCCGGTGGGCGTCGGCCAGCCGACCCTGAAGGTCGATAACCTTACCGTCGGCGGCACCGCCTGATCCTGACCTGGTTCCCGGCGCTGCCGGGAACCGCTTCACCGGGCGATCCCGCGCCCGTGCATGCCCTGATAGATCTTCGCCACGTCGACAAAATACTCCGTCAGATAGTTGATACAGACCTGCACTTTCAGCGGCAGTTTATCCTTTTCCGTATACAGGGCGTAGACCGGTCGCGGATCGGACTGATAGCTGGGCAGCAGGATCTCAAGTTCACCGCGGTTGATCTCTTCGATCGCCCACATTAACGGTACATAGGCGATACCCACCCCGGCGGTCAGCCAGCGCACCAGCGTCATAGGGTCGTTGGTCACGAAGCGCCCCTGCGGGGTCAGGCGGGTCGAGATCCCTTCCGGCGCGATAATGACAAACTCATTGTCCGGCCGCACGCTATATTCCAGCCAGGCATGTCCGGCAAGGTCGGCCGGTTTCTCTGGATTGCCAGCCTGCGCCAGATAGCTTTTAGCGGCGCATAATACCATCGGCATTGAGCCCAGGCGGCGGGAGAAAAGGCTGGAATCCTGCAGGGCGCCCACGCGGATCACCACGTCAAGGCCGTCGGCAATCAGGTCTGGCGCAGGTATGCCGGTGACCAGATTAACAGAGAGCCCGGGGTATTCTTTGAGCATTTTCGCCGTTATGCGCGCCAGAACATTCTGTGCCATAGTTGAAGAGCAGCCGATGCGCAGCGTCCCGATGGGGGTATTGTTAAATGCGTATAATTGCTCATGGACATCCTGCGCTTCAAACAGCATCCTACGGCAGCCCTGGTAATAGATTTTACCTGCTTCAGTTAAGCCAAGGCTGCGGGTGCTGCGGTTGAGCAGCTTTACCTGCAGTTCATCTTCCAGTTTGGCGACGGTCTGACTGATCGAGGAAACGCTCATCTGAAGCTGGCGGGCCGCTGCGGTGAATGAACCTAATTCGACCACTTTGGCGAAAACGGACATGCGTTTTAATCGTTCCATTATTCACTCTGGCTTAAAAGTGATTTAGATCACACATTGTAGATAATGCGGCAATCGTTACGTTAATATATTGTTAGCTACATAATAAACGCATCTGCTCACTACCTGTACGCTTCTTATTCAAGGTCATCATGAGTCTGTTTCCTGTCATCGTGATTTTCGGCTTATCGTTTCCGCCGATCTTCTTCGAGTTGCTTTTGTCGCTGGCTATCTTTTGGCTGGTGCACCGACTGCTGGTTCCGACCGGCATTTACGATTTTGTCTGGCACCCAGCACTGTTTAATACGGCGCTCTATTGCTGCCTTTTTTATTTGATATCGCGCTTGTTCGTTTGAGGTTGATGTGAAAACACTAACAAGAAATATCCTCCGTACTGCTATTACCGTGATACTGGTCATTCTGGCCTTCGTGGCGATTTTCCGCGCCTGGGTTTATTACACCGCCTCGCCGTGGACGCGTGATGCGCGCTTTAGCGCCGATATTGTGGCGATTGCCCCCGACGTCTCCGGGCTGATTTCTCAGGTAAACGTCAAGGATAACCAACTGGTTAAGAAAGACCAGGTATTGTTCGTTATTGACCAACCTCGTTACCAAAAAGCGCTGGCGCAGGCGGAAGCTGATGTCGCCTATTATCAGACGTTAGCTCAGGAAAAACGCGTCGAAGCCGGTCGGCGTAATAAGCTTGGCGTACAGGCGATGTCGCGGGAAGAGATTGATCAGGCGAACAACGTACTGCAAACCGTTGAACATCAGCTGGCGAAAGCGGTGGCTAGTCGCGACCTGGCCAGGCTAGATCTGGAGCGGACGGTCATTCGCGCCCCTGCGGATGGCTGGGTGACTAACCTTAACGTCTACACTGGGGAATTTATCACCCGTGGCTCCACGGCGGTGGCGCTGGTGAAAGAGAATACGTTTTACGTCATGGCCTATCTGGAAGAGACCAAACTGGAGGGCGTCCGTCCAGGCTATCGTGCGGAGATTACCCCGCTGGGCAGCAGCAAAACCATTAAAGGGACGGTGGACAGTATCGCTGCGGGGGTGACCAACGCCAGCAGCAGCAGCGACTCGAAAGGGATGGCCTCGGTCGACTCCAACCTTGAGTGGGTGCGTCTGGCGCAGCGTGTGCCGGTGCGTATTCGCCTCGATCACCAGCAGGGGAATCTGTGGCCATCGGGCACCACGGCGACGGTAGTGATCACCGGTCAAGAAGATCGTGATACCAGCCAGGCCAACTTCTTCCAGAAACTGGCTATGCGCCTGCGCGAATTTGGTTAATCGCTATGGGGACATATACCATTGCTCCCCGGCATCTCCGCTTTGCCATTAAGCTTGCATGCGCGGTGGTGCTGGCGCTGTTTGTCGGTTTCCATTTTCAGCTCGAAACGCCGCGCTGGGCGGTACTGACGGCAGCGATCGTCGCCGCCGGGCCGGCCTTTGCTGCTGGCGGCGAACCGTACTCCGGCGCGATCCGCTATCGCGGTATGTTGCGTATTGCCGGGACCTTTATTGGCTGTATTGCGGCGCTGGTTATCATCATCCTGATGATCCGCGCGCCTCTGCTGATGATGCTGGTCTGCTGTCTGTGGGCCGGTTTTTGTACCTGGGTTTCGTCGCTGGTCAAGGTCGAAAACTCCTATGCCTGGGGGCTGGCCGGGTACACCGCGCTGATTATCATTATTACCATCCATACCAATCCGATGCTGGCGCCGCAGTTTGCTGTCGAACGCTGCAGCGAAATTGTCATCGGTATTGTCAGCGCCATCGTCGCCGATCTCCTGTTTTCGCCGCGTTCGATTAAAAAAGAGATCGACCTCGAGCTCGATAATCTGCTAATTGCCCAGTATAAGCTGATGCAGTTATGCGTCGCGCACGGTGAAAAAGAGGAAGTGGATCAAGCCTGGGGAGCGCTGGTACGCCGCACTACGGCGCTGGAAGGTATGCGTAGTAACCTGATTATGGAATCCTCACGCTGGGCAAAGGCGAATCAGCGCCTGAAGGCGATCAACACCCTTTCGCTAACCCTTATCACCCAGGCTTGCGAAACCTATCTGATTCAGAACTCACGCCCGGAAATGGTCACGGACGACTATCGCGAGCTGTTCGCCGAGCCGGTTGAGACGGTGCAGGATGTTCACCAGCAGCTGAAGCGCATGCGCCGCTTCCTGACCTGGAAAGGCGAGCATAATACCCCGGTCACGATTTATAGCTGGGTGGGCGCCGCCACGCGTTACCTGCTGCTTAAGCGCGGCGTGGTGGGGAATACTAAAATCAGCCGTATCGAGGATGGCGTGTTGCGCGGCGAAACGGTGGTTAAAGTGGAGTCCGCCGAACGTCATCACGCGATGGTGAACTTCTGGCGCACCTCCGTCTCCTGTATTCTCGGAACGCTATTCTGGCTGTGGACGGGCTGGACCTCAGGCAGCGGCGCGATGGTAATGATCGCCGTGGTTACCGCGCTGGCGATGCGCCTGCCAAACCCGCGTATGGTGGCGATAGACTTCCTCTATGGCACCCTGGCGGCGTTACCGTTGGGCACCTTGTACTTCCTGGTGATCATGCCGGCGACGCAGCAGAGCATGCTGTTGCTCTGCATCAGCCTGGCGGCGATGGCGTTCTTTATCGGGATCGAAGTGCAGAAAAGGCGTCTCGGATCGCTGGGGGCGCTGGCGAGCACCATCAACATTCTTGTGCTGGATAACCCGATGCAGTTCCAGTTCAGCCAGTTCCTCGATAGCGCGCTGGGGCAGATCGTCGGCTGTTTCCTCGCTCTGATGGTTATTCTTATTGTCAGGGATAACTCCCGGGTCAGAACCGGTCGGGTGCTGCTGAACCAGTTTGTCTCCGCGGCGGTCTCTTCGCTGACCACCAACTCGGCGCGTCGCAAAGAGAATCATCTGCCCGCGCTCTATCAGCAGCTGTTTTTATTACTCAATAAATTCCCAGGTGACGTCGCCCGTTTCCGTCTGGCGTTGACGTTAATCATCGCCCATCAGCGCTTGCGCGATGCGCCCGTGCCGGTGAATGACGATCTCTCCGCCTTCCATCGTCAGCTGCGACGTACCGCGGACCATGTGATCTCCGCCGGCAGCGATGATAAGCGTCGGCGCTATTTTACCCAGCTGCTGGCGGAGCTTGATGTCTATCAGGAGAAGCTGCGGGTCTGGGAGGCCTCGCCGCAGGTTACCGAGCCGGTACGGCGACTGGTTGAGATGCTGCATAAGTACCAGCATGTGCTGACCAGCAGCTAACCCATAAACCGACGCCCAGGCGTCGGTTTTTTTATCGCTATACTTAACGGCGACAGAAAGAGAAGCGGGAGGGGCTGTCATGACCACCTATACGTTTGATTTTGACGAAATCGCCGAACAACAGGATTTCTACCGGGAGTTTTCCCGAACCTTCGAGCTGGCTCAGGATAAGGTCAACAACCTGGATTCGCTATGGGACGCAGTGACCGGTGGCCTGCTACCGCTGCCGCTGGATATTGAGTTCATCCATTTAAATGACAAGCAGCGCCGGCGCTTTGGCGCATTGATTTTATTGTTTGATGAAGCAGAGGAAGAGCTGGAGGGGGAGTTGCGTTTTAATGCCCGACAAGCATAAAAAAGCCCCCGGCAGGCGGGGGCAAGTCGTCGAAATAAGACGACGAGGGTTTATTTGTACAGCTCAGCGGTGGCGTGCCAGCTATCGCCGGTACGTGCTTCAATAATACGGTAGCTGCTGGCGCCTTCTTTCTCGGCTTTAGCCGCCAGCTCCTGACGCATGTCCATTGGCGCACTACCTACCTGGGATACGGAGATGGTGCCCATGGATTGCAGATTTTGGGCTTGCTCTGCGTTCACTTGCTGGACAGCCGCGCTGGCACCGAAAGAGATAAGGGAAGCCAGGCCAAGGGATGCGATGATCATTGCGCGTTTCATAATCTTTACTCCAGTCTTTGTTTTGCCGCGGCGGGGCGATGTATGTCGCCGGGCCGCGGTAGAGAATTTTTGTCAGGTTAATCGTTGACGTCTAAAACTTATTTATACAGCTCAGCAGTGGCATGCCAGTGGTCGCCAGTGCGGGCTTCAATAATGCGGTAAGAAGAAGCCCCTTCTTCCTGCGCTTTTTTGTTCAGCATTTCATGCATATCCATCGGGGAAGATGCTACCGCGCCGACGGAAACCGTGCCGATGGCCTCGCGGCCCTGGGCCTGCTCGCTGTTGATAATATCAGCGGCGAAAGCGCCAAACGACACGACGGACAGGATGCTGATAGCAGCTACAGTGGTTTTGATTTTCATGATGTTCACCTCGTCGAATCTTTTTGTTGGGGTCTTTGTTTCGTGACCCTCATCACAAAACCAAGTATACACTAATCACCAAAAATATTAATACCATGCTAATTGTTTTGTGCGTTAATAGTTACAATAGATTGCGCTTTTTATAACGGATAAGAATTAAAAATGACACGTTAGCGACAGCGATAAGATTTATTTCTAATAAATTCATAAAGGTATACGAATTTGATCTTTTGTGCGTTTTACGATTTTCGCGTTAGTAAAAGAACGTATAGACGGCGTAAATGACACTAAGTGTTAAATAGTTGTTGTGCCGGAAGGGGGGAGAGGCAAAAGAAAAGGGAGTCGCCCTCTGACGGTAGCCAGAGGGGAATTACTCAGAGTTCCTGCTCAAACAGAACCAGAATGGCGTCGTGCAGATCTTTCACCGTAAAACCGCGCGCAGGCGTGGTAAAGATGGTGTCATCCCCGGCGATACTGCCAAGAATGCCTTCCGCTTTGCCCAGCGAGTCGAGAAGACGGGCGATCAGCTGCGCGGCGCCGGGGCTGGTATGAATCACCACTACGGCATCGTTATAGTCGATATCCAGCACCAAATTCTTCAGCGGGCTGGAGGTGGTCGGTACCCCAAGCTCGGCAGGCAAGCAATAGACCATTTCCATTTTGGCGTTACGGGTACGTACCGCGCCAAATTTGGTGAGCATGCGGGAAACCTTCGATTGGTTGATATTCTCGAAGCCCTCTTCCTGCAGCGCCTGGACGATCTCTCCCTGCGAGCTGAATTTCTCTTCTTTAAGCAGCGCTTTAAACGCTTTAACCAGTTCTTCTTGTTTTGCCGAACTTCGCATAAGTCACCCAGATTATGGTGGTAAAATCAACATCATTATGCATAACCATGAATTTTTATGCAAATAATCCGCGAAAGGATAGGTCAATAATGTTATGAAGGGGGCATATTTTAGCAAAAAAACCGTATAAGGAACATGTTCTCATCACAACGCTTAAAGCCATGTAAAAGTAAATGAAATGTTATTGAGTTGGTGTTGTTTTGCGCAACTGGCTGGGTGTATTGTAACCAATAGTCGATCCGGTACTTCGCTTTGCTGGATGGTCAGTCAGGAAGCATAAAGTGCGCCGCTGTTCTATTGCTACGCACAATAATGCATTCTTCAGCCATAATCATTGTAATTGTTCATCTTGTGAATTAAGGTCCAGGCGACGGAATAACGAAAGACTAAATTAACCATAATAAGGAGTTTAGGATGAAAGTTGCAGTCCTTGGCGCTGCCGGTGGTATCGGCCAGGCGCTTGCCCTACTACTTAAGACCCAACTGCCTTCAGGTTCAGAGCTCTCGTTGTACGACATCGCTCCGGTTACGCCGGGCGTGGCGGTAGATCTAAGTCATATCCCCACAGATGTAAAAATTAAAGGATTTTCCGGTGAAGACGCTACTCCGGCGCTGGAAGGCGCGGATGTAGTGCTGATCTCCGCGGGCGTGGCGCGTAAGCCCGGCATGGATCGTTCCGACCTGTTTAATGTGAATGCGGGTATCGTGAAGAACCTCGTGCAGCAGATTGCCAAAACCTGCCCGCAGGCCTGCATCGGCATTATCACCAACCCGGTGAATACCACCGTGGCTATCGCCGCCGAAGTACTGAAAAAAGCCGGCGTGTACGATAAAAACAAACTGTTCGGCGTTACCACGCTGGACATCATCCGTTCCAATACCTTTGTGGCGGAGCTGAAAGGTAAATCGGCAACCGAGGTGGAAGTCCCGGTCATTGGTGGTCACTCCGGGGTCACCATTCTGCCTTTACTGTCGCAGATCCCCGGCGTCAGCTTTAGCGATCAGGAAATTGCCGACCTGACTAAACGTATTCAGAACGCCGGTACCGAAGTCGTGGAAGCGAAAGCGGGCGGCGGGTCGGCGACCTTGTCGATGGGCCAGGCGGCTGCCCGTTTTGGTCTCTCTCTGGTTCGCGCCATGCAGGGGGAAAAAGGCGTGGTGGAGTGCGCCTACGTGGAAGGCGACGGCCACTATGCGCGTTTCTTCTCCCAGCCGCTGCTGCTGGGGAAAAACGGCGTGGAAGAGCGACAGTCTATCGGCAAACTCAGCGCCTTTGAACAGCAGGCGCTGGAGGGCATGCTGGACACCCTGAAGAAAGATATCGCGCTCGGCGAAGACTTCGTCAACAAGTAATCTCGCCCTAACAGAAGAGCCGGAACCGCTGTTCCGGCTTTTTATTGTCCAGCATTCATGGAAACCGGGTTTCTGGTCAGATTCCCGGCCGGTCCGGTATTTAGCGATTAACGTGGCTCCCCAAACGGGGAGCCGTTTAGTTGGTGGCCGGGTATTCCTGGACGGCGATATGGAGCGTGATTTTCTTATCATCACGCATGATGACCACCGGAATTTCCGATCCCGGGCGGATCTCGGCCACCTGATCCATCGTCTCCAGCGCCGAGACGGCGGGTTTGTCATTCACGGAGATGATCACGTCGTTGGCGCGGATCCCGGCTTGCGCCGCTGGACCGTCCGGGGCCACATCGTTAACGACGATCCCCTGAATCTGATCGATCCCTCCGCCCTGCGCGTGCAGCGGGGCGATCTCCCGGCCGCTAATGCCGATATAGCCGCGGATCACCCGGCCATCGCGGATCAGTTTATCCATAATTTTGGTCGCTAACTGGAACGGGATCGCAAAGCCAATGCCTTCCGGCGTTTCGCCGTCATTGCTCTTGTCAAAGGAGAGGGTGTTAATCCCCATCAGCTCGCCGAGGGAGTTCACCAGCGCCCCGCCGGAGTTACCGTGGTTGATCGAGGCGTCAGTCTGCAGGAAGTTCTGGCGGCCGGTCGGATTGAGGCCAATGCGCCCTGTGGCGCTGATGATCCCCTGGGTGATGGTCTGACCCAGGTTATAAGGGTTGCCAATCGCCAGCACCACGTCGCCGATGTGCGGCGTGCGTTTCGGATTGATCGGGATCACCGGCAGCCCGCCGGTAGCATTGATCTTGAGCACGGCGAGATCGGTGAGGGAATCGGATCCTACCAGCAGCGCTTCGAAGACGCGGCCGTCCTGCAGGGCGACGATAATCTGATCGGCATCGTTGATAACATGCTTGTTGGTCAGGATATAGCCGCGCTGATCCATAATCACCCCTGAGCCAAGCGTCAGCTGATTATGGCTGGTGCTGTTCAGGGCGCGGTTATAGACGTTCACCACGGCGGGCGCCGCGCGGCGCACCGCGGCGTTATAGCTCGCCGGGGAGTCGTCTGCCGTATCGTTCTGGGTAGTCGGCGCCAACTGCCACTGGCGCAGCGAGGGCATCAGGGCCAGCAGCAGACCCCCGACAAGCAAACCGATGAGTACTGAACGTAATAACTTTCCAGGCATGATGCAGATATCGTTAATGAATGGTCAGGCGCAGCATAGCATGAGTTGTCCGGACATCGCACATGGCGGCGATGCCCGGAGAGACAATCAGCGCAGCAGCAGATAGATGCTTTCGTTGCCGCGGATCACGTTCAGGGCGATGACCGGCGGTTTGCCTTCGAGCGCTTTGCGCAGTTCGGCAATTGAGTGAATACGCTGCCGGTTAAGGCCAATGATAATGTCATCCTTATGCAGACCGACCTGGGCGGCGGCGCTGCCTTTATCCACATTATCGATCACCACTCCTTTGGTGCCATCTTTCATCTGGCCGTCGCTGAACGAGGCCCCCTGCAGCGCCGGGATAATCAGTTCCGCGCTGGCGGTTGAGGAGGTGCTCTTATCCAGGGTCACTTCGACATCGACCGGCTTTCCATCGCGCAGCAGGCCCAGTTTGACCTTGGTACCCGGCTCGGTGGTGGCGATCCGCGAACGCAGTTCGGCGAAACTGTTCAGCGGTTTGCCGTTCAGACTCACGATGACGTCCCCGGATTTAATCCCCGCTTTGGCGGAGCCGGAGTTTGGCAGGACTTCACTGACGAAGGCGCCGCGCTGAACGTTGAGATTCATCGCTTTGGCGATGTCGGCGCTCATTTCCATGCCTTTAATGCCCAACAGGCCGCGCTTGATTTCGCCAAACTGAATAAGCTGGTCGGCGAGGGTTTTCGCCATATTGCTTGGAATGGCAAAGCCGATGCCGATGCTGCCGCCGCCCGGCGCGAGGATCGCGGTGTTGATCCCGATAAGCTCGCCGTTGAGGTTCAGCAGCGCGCCGCCGGAATTGCCGCGGTTAATCGAGGCGTCGGTCTGAATGAAATTCTCCAGCCCTTCAAGGTTCAAGCCGCTGCGGCCAAGGGCAGAGATAATGCCGGATGTGGCGGTCTGGCCAAGGCCGAACGGGTTGCCGACGGCGACGGCGAAGTCGCCGACGCGAAGTTTATCAGAGTCGGCAATGGCGATTTGCGTCAGGTGGCCTGGCTTAATCAGCTGCAGCAGAGCGATATCGCTCTGTTCATCGCTCCCGACCAGTTTGGCATCGAACTCACGGCCATCGTTCAGCTGGACGCTGATCTTCTGCGCCTGATTGATGACGTGGTTATTGGTCAGCACATAGCCTTTCGCCGCGTCGATGATAACGCCGGAGCCGAGCCCTTCAAACGGCTGCGCCTGCTCCTGCGGGGCGTTATCGCCAAAATATTTTTTCAGCTCTTCCGGCATATTGAGCGTCGGCGAGGCAGTGCCTTCCACCTGTACGCTAACCACCGCCGGCAGAACCTTTTCCAGCATCGGCGCCAGGCTTGGTAACGCGCCCTGGCCGGGCACCTGAGTCGGTAAGGATGCCGCTGCCGGAGGCAGGACCGACAACGATAACCCAATGCTAAACGCTAACGCACTCAACAGCAAAGTCTGTTTCTTCATTAGATGCTGGCTCTCGTAACCTGAGGTGTATGGAAAAATGTCCTGAATAACCTGATGTTATTGAATTTTTGCACAGGTAACAACGTGGGGACTGGTTTAAATTGTAGCCGGGAAGTGGGGGAAGGAGCGGGCGCGACGGGCGCGCCCGGAGAATATTTTAATCGCAGCGAGGCTTAATCGCGTTTTGCGCCTCCGCGCAGTAAACCGGATGCGCCCTCGGAGTAGTCGCGCGGCATCTGGACCGGCGCCTGATCGTTGCTGGCTTCAGACTCTTCCAGACGGTTGCGGAACGGGTTGGCGTCTGCCATCGAGTCCGGCAGCAGGTTGTTAGAGCTTTTCGCCATATGCTGATATAGCTGACGATAGTCGTGCGCCATGTTATCCAGCAGTTCGGCGCTACGCGCAAAGTGGCTCACCAGCTCTTCACGGTACTCTTCAAGCTCGGCTTTATTCTTTTCCAGTTCGTACTGCAGCGCCTGCTGTTGGCGCAGTTTGCGGTTGCCGAAACGCATGGCGACGGCACCAATGATGATACCGACGACTAACCCAATTAGCGCGTATTCCCAGGTCATGAACATCTCCCGTTGTATTGTGGTTCCGTAGGGTGGCTCTTAGGCTCTCCGCCTGCGCCCGATAGTGCCACTATAACCGCTAATTCCACAGAAGTGGAATCCTGGCGTATCATCGCGTAGTGTAGAACGGCCTTTTTTTCGTCAATCGTGAGCTTCGGCATTACGGTTTTCAAGGAATAACAATTAGATCATGCAAAGCCTGTCTCCAACATCGCGTTACCTTTTAGCCCTGAAAGAGGGCAGCCATCAACCCGACGACGTCCAGCAAGAAGCGGTGAGCCGCCTTGATACCATTTACCAGGAACTGCAGACGCAGCCCGCGCCGGTCGCGTCAGGCGGCGGTTTGCGCGCGAAATTCGGCAAACTGCTGGGTAAGCGCGAGCCGGCTGCCGGGACGGCACCTGTCCGCGGCCTGTATATGTGGGGCGGCGTGGGGCGAGGCAAAACCTGGCTGATGGACCTGTTTTACCAGAGCCTGCCGGGCGAGCGTAAACAGCGCCTGCATTTCCATCGTTTCATGCTGCGCGTACACGAAGAGCTGACCACCCTGCAGGGACATAGCGACCCGCTGGAGATCGTCGCCGACCGCTTTAAAGCGGAAACCGACGTGCTCTGTTTCGACGAGTTTTTTGTCTCCGATATTACCGACGCCATGCTGTTGGGCGGGCTGATGAAAGCCCTGTTCGCCCGCGGCATCACCCTGGTGGCGACCTCCAATATTCCGCCGGATGAACTCTATCGCAATGGCCTGCAGCGGGCCCGTTTTCTGCCGGCGATCGACGCCATCAAGCAGCATTGCGATATTATGAACGTCGATGCCGGCATCGATTATCGACTGCGTACCCTGACGCAGGCGCACCTGTGGCTGTCGCCGCTGAATAACGACACCCGCGAACAGATGGATAAACTGTGGCTCGCGCTGGCGGGCGCGCCGCGCGCTGCCGGGCCGACGCTGGAGATTAACCATCGCGAGCTGCCTACCCTCGGCGTAGAAAACCAGACGCTGGCGGCGTCATTCGCCACGCTATGCGCGGATGCGCGCAGCCAGCATGACTATATCGCGCTCTCCCGACTGTTCCATACGGTGATGCTGTTCGACGTGCCGGTGATGACCGCGCAGCTGGAGAGCGAGGCCCGCCGCTTTATCGCTCTGGTGGATGAGTTTTACGAGCGCCATGTAAAGCTGGTGGTCAGCGCGGCAGTGCCGCTGTACGACATTTACCAGGGCGAGCGGCTGAAGTTTGAGTTCCAGCGCTGTCTCTCGCGTCTGCAGGAGATGCAGAGCGAAGAGTACCTCAAACGTCCGCATATGCCCTGACAGGGGACTTTTTCAGACGGATTCAGGGCCGCAAGGCCGCCCCGGGCGCGGCCTGAAAAATCTCATAAAGGGGTCGATCTTTGACCCCGACTTCTCTATAATCTTGCGACCCCACGTTACGAGAAGGTTTTTTTCCCGAAACTTTCTATGCGCCGGCATAGGCTATTCGAAGGGGTAGGTTTGCTGGACAATGTCGTGTGAACCTCAACTGACTAAACGTTTGGGTGTTCACCAACGTGTAACTTATTATTTGGGTAAGCTTTTAATGAAAACTTTTACAGCTAAACCAGAAACCGTAAAACGCGACTGGTATGTTGTTGACGCGACCGGTAAAACTCTGGGCCGTCTGGCTACTGAACTGGCTCGTCGCCTGCGCGGTAAGCACAAAGCGGAATACACTCCGCACGTTGATACCGGTGATTACATCATCGTTCTGAACGCAGAAAAAGTTGCTGTTACCGGCAACAAGCGCGAAGACAAAATGTACTACCACCACACCGGCCACATCGGTGGTATCAAAGAAGCGACCTTTGAAGAGATGATTGCCCGCCGTCCTGAGCGTGTGATTGAAATCGCGGTTAAAGGCATGCTGCCAAAAGGCCCGCTGGGTCGTGCTATGTACCGTAAACTGAAAGTTTACGCGGGTAACGAGCACAACCACGCGGCACAGCAACCGCAAGTTCTTGACATCTAATCGGGATTATAGGCAATGGCTGAAAATCAATACTACGGCACTGGTCGCCGCAAAAGTTCCGCAGCTCGCGTTTTCATCAAACCGGGCAACGGTAAAATCGTTATCAACCAGCGTTCTCTGGAACAGTACTTCGGTCGTGAAACTGCCCGCATGGTAGTTCGTCAGCCGCTGGAACTGGTCGACATGGTTGAGAAACTGGATCTGTACATCACTGTTAAAGGTGGTGGTATCTCTGGTCAGGCTGGTGCGATCCGTCACGGTATCACCCGCGCTCTGATGGAGTACGACGAGTCCCTGCGTTCCGAACTGCGTAAAGCTGGCTTCGTTACTCGTGACGCTCGTCAGGTTGAACGTAAGAAAGTCGGTCTGCGTAAAGCACGTCGTCGTCCGCAGTTCTCCAAACGTTAATTGTTTTCTGCTCACGCAGAACAATTTGCGAAAAAACCCGCTTCGGCGGGTTTTTTTATGGATAAAACGGCTGTTATCCACAAGCATAGCGCCGGTTCTCGCCACTTTTTCAGCATTTCCAGAATCCCCTCACCACAACGTCTTCAAAATCTGGTAAACTATCATCCAATTTTCTGCCCAAATGCTGGTGATTGTTCATTTTTTGTTTTATTCGTGAACGAAGGTGACATCGCGCTAATGGGGTTTTTACATCTGGCTGGTCATGAGTGGCCGGCAGCAGTACAAAATTCTGAATATACCTGGAGGTTTTCATGGCTGTCGCTGCCAACAAACGTTCGGTAATGACGCTGTTTTCTGGTCCTACTGACATCTATAGCCATCAGGTCCGCATTGTGCTGGCCGAGAAGGGTGTCAGTTTTGAGATAGAGCACGTGGAGAAGGATAACCCGCCTCAGGATCTGATTGACCTCAACCCGAATCAAAGCGTACCGACGCTGGTGGATCGTGAGCTCACTCTGTGGGAATCCCGCATCATTATGGAGTATCTGGATGAGCGTTTCCCGCACCCGCCGTTAATGCCGGTTTATCCGGTGGCGCGTGGTGAAAGCCGCCTGTATATGCAACGTATCGAGAAGGACTGGTATTCGCTGATGAACACCATCCAGAGCGGTACCGCAGCGCAAGCTGATGCTGCGCGTAAGCAGCTGCGTGAAGAACTGCTGGCCATCGCGCCGGTCTTCACCCAGAAACCTTACTTCCTGAGCGATGAGTTCAGCCTGGTGGACTGCTACCTGGCGCCGCTGCTGTGGCGTCTGCCGGTTCTTGGTGTGGAGCTGGTTGGCGCTGGCGCGAAAGAGCTCAAAGGCTATATGACTCGCGTATTTGAGCGTGATTCCTTCCTCGCTTCTTTAACTGAAGCCGAGCGTGAAATGCGCCTCGGTCGGGGCTAAATAATGGATGTATCACAGCTGACGCCGCGTCGCCCGTATCTGTTACGGGCGTTTTATGACTGGCTGCTGGATAACCAGCTGACGCCGCACCTGGTGGTGGATGTGACGCTGCCGGGCGTGCTCGTGCCGATGGAGTACGCGCGCGATGGGCAAATCGTTCTCAATATTGCCCCGCGTGCGGTAGGCAATCTCGAGCTGGCGAACGACGAAGTGCGCTTCAACGCGCGCTTTGGCGGGGTACCACGCAACGTGTCTGTCCCGCTGGCTGCGGTACTCGCCATCTACGCCCGTGAGAACGGCGCTGGTACGATGTTCGAACCGGAAGCGGCCTATGACGAAGACGTCAGCAGCCTCAACGATGATGACGTCGCGCCGGAGAGTGAAAGCGAAACGGTGATGTCGGTGATCGATGGCGATAAGCCGGATAATCACGACGACGATCCTGACGACACGCCGCCGCCGCGCGGTGGTCGCCCGGCGCTGCGCGTGGTGAAGTAAATCCCTTCTCTGACAGGCCCTGCGGGGCCTGTTTTTTTGTCTGTCCGCTTTGTTAACTCTGCCACAAACGAGGCGTCCTATGGCTGGTATCGTCATCGCCACAGGTAGTTTTTAGGGAGCAGACATGTCTTTACTCGCACAACTGGACCAGCGTATCCGTCATCATGGCGGATTAATTGTCTCCTGCCAGCCGGTGCCGGGCAGTCCGCTGGATAATCCCGCTATCGTCGCGGCAATGGCGCTGGCGGCTGAGCAGGCGGGAGCGGTAGCGCTGCGCATCGAAGGCCTGGCCAACCTGCAGGCCGTTCGTCCGTTAGTGACAGTGCCCGTTATTGGGTTGATCAAACGCGATTTGCCCGATAGCCCGGTGCGTATTACGCCATGGCTGGAAGATATCGACGCGCTGGCGCAGGGCGGAGCGGATATTATTGCTATTGACGGCACCCAGCGTCAGCGTCCGGCGTCAGTGTCGGCGCTATTAGCAGAAATTCATCAGCTGGGGAAAGTGGCGATGGCCGATTGCTCATCTCTCGACGATGCACTCGAGTGCTGGCAGTTGGGGGCTGAGATTGTCGGCACGACTCTCTCCGGCTATACCGCAGAGGAGACGCCGGATGAGCCGGATCTGGCGCTGGTGCAATGCCTGAGCGCGGCGGGCTGCAGAGTGATTGCCGAAGGGCGCTATAACACGCCTGCCCAGGCGGCGGAGGCGATGCGCTGCGGCGCGTGGGCGGTGACCGTCGGCTCGGCGATTACCCGCCTGGAGCATATCTGCGGCTGGTATAATACGGCGCTGAAAGCGGCGGTTTGCCCGGCGAATGAGCAATAAAAAAGCCCGATGACGTTAACCATCGGGCTTTTATGCGTGAGGCTCCGGACCTAATCAGACTTCAAGGTAGTTGAGGATCCCGTCCGCCGCTTTACGACCTTCGGCAATCGCGGTGACCACCAGATCGGAACCGCGAACGATATCGCCACCGGCGAAGATTTTCGGGTTGCTGGTCTGGAAGGCGTTTTCGCTGCCTTCCGGGGCGATAATACGGCCCTGGGAGTCCAGTTCGACGCTGTGCTTCGCCAGCCACTCCATGCTGTGCGGACGGAAGCCAAACGCCATGACTACGGCGTCAGCCGGCACCACGTGCTCAGAGCCGGGGACGATCTCCGCGCGGCGGCGGCCCTTCGCATCCGGCTGGCCCATTTCGGTGCGCGCCATCTTCACGCCGCAAACCTTACCGTTGGCATTCACTTCCACGCCCAGCGGCTGGACGTTAAACTGGAACTCAACGCCTTCTTCGCGCGCGTTTTTCACTTCGCGTTTTGAGCCGGGCATGTTCTCTTCGTCACGGCGATAGGCGCAGATCACGTGCGCCGCATTCTGACGGACGGAGGTGCGTACGCAGTCCATCGCGGTATCGCCACCGCCGAGCACCACCACGCGTTTGCCTTCCATGCTGACATAGGGCTCATCGGCGGTTTCACCAAAGCCCATGATCTGCTTAGTGTTAGCGATCAGGAACGGCAGCGCGTCGTAAACACCCGGAGCGTCTTCGTTGTCCAGTCCACCGCGCATCGACTGATAGGTCCCGACGCCGAGGAACACCGCATCGTACTCCTTCAGCAGGTCGTCGAGCTGCACGTCGCGGCCCACTTCGGTATTGAGTTTGAACTCAATGCCCATGCCGGTGAAGATCTCCCGGCGGCGGGTCATCACCTCTTTTTCCAGCTTGAACGCCGGGATACCGAAGGTCAGCAGGCCGCCGATTTCCGGATGGCGGTCAAATACCACCGCCTTGACGCCGTTACGGGTCAGCACGTCGGCGCAGGCGAGGCCCGCCGGGCCAGCGCCGATGATCGCGACGGTTTTACCGGTCGGCTTCACGTCGGAGAGATCCGGACGCCAGCCCATCTCGAATGCCTTATCGTTGATATAGCGTTCGATGTTGCCGATGGTCACCGCGCCGAACTCATCGTTCAGCGTACAGGAGCCTTCACACAGGCGGTCCTGCGGGCAGACGCGCCCGCAGACTTCCGGCAGAGTGTTGGTTTGATGCGACAGCTCGGCCGCTTCAAAAATACGCCCCTCGTTGGCCAGCTTCAGCCAGTTCGGGATGTAGTTATGCACCGGGCACTTCCATTCGCAGTACGGGTTGCCACAGGAGAGGCAGCGATCCGCCTGCGCCTTGGCCTGGCCTTCTGAAAACGGCTCGTAAATTTCCACAAACTCAATTTTACGGATCTTCAGCGGTTTCTTTGGCGGATCAACGCGCTGCAGGTCGATAAATTGATAAACGTTCTGACTCATCTTAACCCCTTACTGCGCCTGCACCCGCAGCTCAGCTGCGGAACGACTACGGTGACCCAACAGTGCTTTAACATCGCTGGACTTTGGTTTAACCAGCGCAAACTTCGCGGAGAAGGCCGGCCAGTTGGCGAGGATCTCTTCGCCGCGTTGCGAACCGGTAAGCTGTACGTGCTCGGTGATTAAACCGCGCAGGTGCTCTTCATGGATGGCCAGAGAATCAACGTCCAGCACTTCCACCAGCTCCGGATTCACGCGTTTGCGGAAGTCGCCATCTTCATCCAGGACATAGGCAAAGCCGCCGGTCATCCCTGCGCCAAAGTTGACGCCGGTTTTTCCGAGCACGCAGACGATGCCGCCGGTCATATATTCGCAGCCGTTGTCGCCGATGCCTTCCACCACGGTGATGGCGCCGGAGTTACGCACGGCGAAACGCTCGCCCGCGCGGCCTGCGGCGTACAGACGACCACCGGTCGCGCCGTACAGGCAGGTGTTGCCGATAATACTGGCTTCATGGCTGCGGAACGCAGAGCCCACCGGCGGACGAATGGCCAGCAGACCGCCCGCCATGCCTTTCCCGACGTAGTCGTTGGCGTCGCCAGTCAGATGCAGTTCCACGCCGCCGGCGTTCCACACGCCGAAGCTCTGGCCCGCGGTGCCGCTAAAGTGAGCGACGATCGGGTCGCCCGCCAGTCCCTGGTCGCCATGGGTCTGGGCGATATACCCGGACAGCGAGGCCCCCACGGAGCGGTCGGTGTTACGGATATCAAACCAGAACGTCTTGCTCTGCTTTTCATCCACGTACGGTTTCGCCTGCTGCAGCAGCTGGGCGTTGAGCACGCCGTTATCGAACGGTGGGTTGTTCTCGGTGCAGTACAGCGCTTTGCCCGGATGCGGCTCTGCGGTCTCCAGCAGTTTACCCAGATCCAGTTTCTGCTGCTTGGCGGTGAACCCATCCAGCTCTTTGAGCAGATCGGTGCGGCCAATCAGATCCACCAGACGCTTGACGCCCAGCTGGGCCATCAGCTCGCGGGTCTCACGGGCGATAAATTCAAAGTAGTTGGTCACTTTGAACGGCAGACCGTGATAGTGATTCTTACGCAGTTTGTCATCCTGGGTCGCCACGCCGGTAGCGCAGTTGTTCAGGTGGCAAATACGCAGGTATTTACAGCCCAGCGCGACCATCGGGCCGGTACCGAAACCGAAGCTCTCCGCGCCGAGGATCGCCGCTTTGATGATATCAAGACCGGTTTTCAGGCCGCCATCCACCTGCAGACGGATCTTATGACGCAGACCGTTAGCGACCAGCGCCTGTTGGGTTTCCACCAGGCCGAGCTCCCACGGACAGCCGGCATATTTCACCGAAGAGAGCGGGCTCGCCCCGGTGCCGCCGTCGTAGCCGGCGATGGTGATCAGGTCGGCATAGGCTTTGGCCACGCCGGTGGCGATGGTGCCAACGCCCGGCTCAGAAACCAGTTTGACCGAAATCATCGCTTTCGGATTGACCTGCTTGAGGTCGAAAATCAGCTGCGCCAGATCCTCGATAGAGTAGATATCGTGGTGCGGCGGCGGGGAAATCAGCGTGACGCCCGGTACCGAATAGCGCAGTTTGGCGATGTACGGGGTGACTTTATCACCCGGCAGCTGGCCACCTTCACCCGGTTTCGCCCCCTGGGCGACTTTGATCTGGATGACGTCGGCATTGACCAGGTAGGCTGGCGTGACGCCGAAGCGGCCGGACGCGACCTGCTTGATGCGCGACACTTTATTAGTGCCGTAGCGCGCCGGGTCTTCACCGCCTTCACCGGAGTTGGAGAAGCCGCCGATGCTGTTCATCGCTTCCGCCAGCGACTCGTGCGCTTCCGGGCTCAGGGCGCCGATCGACATCGCCGCGGTATCGAAGCGTTTAAACAGCTCCTTCGCCGGCTCTACTTCGTCGATGCTGATAGCGTCTTCGCCTGGGTTGAGCGCCAGCAGGTCGCGCAGCGTGGCCGCTGGACGTTCGTTAACCAATTTCGCGTATTGTTGATAATCGCTGTATTCGCCGCTCTGCACGGCCTGCTGCAGGGTGCGCACCACGTCCGGGTTGTAGGCATGATATTCGCCGCCGTGCACATATTTCAGCAAACCGCCCTGGGCCAGCGGCTTACGCGCCAGCCAGGCGCGTTTCGACAGATTCAGCAGATCCTGCTGGAAGTCGTCGAAGCTGGCGCCGCCGATGCGGCTGACCACGCCCTGGAAGCAGAGATCGGAGACATCGCGATGCAGACCGACCGCTTCGAACAGCTTCGAGCAGCGGTAGGAGGCGATGGTCGAGATCCCCATCTTGGACATGATCTTATACAGACCTTTGTTGATACCGTTGCGATAGTTCAGCATCACCGCACGGTACGGTTTATCGATGGCTTTGCTGTCGACCAGCTTCGCCAGCGTTTCGTAGGCGAGGTATGGATAGATAGCCGTCGCCCCAAAGCCGAGCAGCACGGCGAAGTGGTGCGGATCGCGGGCGCTGGCGGTTTCAACGATGATGTTGGCATCGCAGCGCAGGCTTTTATCGACCAGACGGGTCTGGATCGCGCCAACGGCCATCGGCGCCGGTACCGGCAGACGGTCTTTGGCGATGTTGCGGTCAGAGAGCACCAGCAGCACGGTGCCGTCGCGCACCATTTGCTCCGCTTTATCGCACAGCGCTTTCACCGTCTCGCTGAGGGAGGCCTCTGCCGGGTTGAACGTGATATCGAGGACGTCGGCGCGATAGTGCTCTTCTTCCATCGTCGTCAGCTGTTTAAAATCGGAGTACAGCAGGATCGGCGATTTGAAGCTCAGACGATGCGCCTGGCCTTCCGCTTCGCAGAAGACGTTCATTTCGCGGCCGATGCTGGTAGCCAGCGACATGACGTGCGCTTCGCGCAGCGGGTCGATCGGCGGGTTAGTCACCTGGGCGAACTGCTGACGGAAGTAATCGTAGATAATGCGCGGCTGGCTGGAGAGCACGGCGAAAGGCGTGTCATCGCCCATCGAACCGACTGCTTCCTGGCCATTTTCGCCGAGCACGCGCAGGACGGAGTCCAGCTCTTCCGCGCTGTAGTTAAACTGTTTCTGGTAGCTGGCGAGCGTGTCGTCATCCAGTTGGCGGCTGCCAACCTCTTCGTCTGGCAGATCTTCGAACGGCACCAGGCGACGAACGTTTTTCTCCATCCACTCTTTATACGGGTGGCGGCTCTTCAGATCGTCATCGGTTTCCGCTGAGTGCAGAATGCGTCCGGCACGGGTATCGATAACCATCAGCTCGCCCGGGCCCACGCGGCCTTTCTCGACCACTTCGTCAGGCTGGTAATCCCAGATGCCGACTTCGGAGGCGCAGGTGATGAGCTTATCTTTGGTAATGACGTAGCGCGCCGGGCGCAGACCGTTACGGTCGAGGTTACAGGCCGCGTAGCGGCCATCTGACATGACGATGCCCGCCGGGCCGTCCCACGGCTCCATATGCATGGAGTTAAAGTCGAAGAACGAACGCAGCTCCGGATCCATATCCGGGTTGTTCTGCCAGGCTGGCGGCACCAGCAGACGCATGGCGCGCACGATGTCCATCCCGCCGGCCAGCAGCAGCTCCAGCATGTTGTCCATAGAACTGGAGTCGGAGCCGGTTTCGTTAACGAACGGCGCGGCGTCGTGCAGGTCAGGGATCAGCGGGGTCTGGAACTTATAGGTACGGGCGCGGGCCCACTGGCGGTTGCCGGTAATGGTGTTAATTTCACCGTTGTGCGCCAGGTAGCGGAACGGCTGCGCCAACGGCCAGCGTGGTACGGTGTTGGTGGAGAAGCGCTGGTGGAACAGGCAGATAGCCGACTCCAGGCGCAGGTCCGCGAGGTCCAGGTAGAAGCGCGGCAAATCCGCCGGCATACACAGACCTTTATAGATGTTGACCAGATTGGACAAGCTACAAACGTAGAAATCTTTGTCTTCCTGCAGACGTTTTTCAATGCGACGACGCGCAATAAACAGACGGCGCTCCATATCGCGCGGGCGCCAGCCAGCCGGGGCGTTGACAAAGATTTGCTCAATACGGGGCAGCGAGGAGAGGGCGATTTCACCGAGCACGCCTTCGTTGGTCGGCACATCGCGCCAGCCGACAATCGACAGGGTCTCAAGCTGAAGTTCTTCTTCAACGATGCGGCGCGCCGCTTTAGCCAGCTCAGGATCTTTATTCAGGAACAGCATCCCAACGGCGTAGTTTTTGGCTAAACGCCAGCCGCGCTCTTCGGCAACGATGCGGAAGAAACGATCGGGTTTTTGCAGCAGCAGACCGCAACCGTCGCCGGTTTTACCATCGGCAAGGATTGCGCCACGGTGCTGCATGCGGGCCAGTGCGTGTATTGCGGTTCGCACTACCTTGTGGCTAGGTTCGCCTTCTATGTGGGCGATCAGGCCGAAACCACAGTTATCCCTCTCAAGGGATTTGTCGTACAACATATCAGTGAACCTCCCCAGGCTCTACGGACACCCTCCGATACCGATTGCGCACAGGCACAGAAAGAGCATGGCGACGGGGTTTACACCTCGCATTCGCCCTCTTTAAATCCTTTTCGCATCGGTACACAAGTTTGAGGACTTGCTGTTAAGAGGGAATCTCAATTACTGCATAAATATGATGAGCAGAGTGCTCATCCAGAAAGCTTCCAGCGGATTCCCAACTTATCGGGAATCCACACTTACGTCAAATGGCAATCTTATTAATACAAAAATGTGCTATACACAAGTTAACTAATTGTTATTAAAGAAAATAATGGCAATTTTTATGCTTTGAATACGCCTGCTGGTGGTGCGGCTAGTGTGATCTGTCTCACTGTGCACGCGGCTTTGCATTACCAATATGCGCTGAAATATATTTCATTATTAGCATATTTGACTGCAATATATTTAACTACTGGACATTAATACCGTTTTTTACCAGAAAGCAGATTAGGGCAATGCGAAGATAAAATATAAGGAAAACTCATCACCTGGTGGTTGAATGAAATTGCAGTAATCTTGATTGTTTATGCAATAGGGTTGGTCGCCGCGCTGACGATTGATCCAGGTCATCGCCGTCGGTGACGAAAAGTGGCAGGCTTGGCCCCCTTTGTTGAGGGCGGTCTATCAGATTATGCAGTTACAGAAATTAGTCAATATGTTTGGTGGGGATCTTATGCGTCGCTATGGCGAAAAGGTCCATAAGCTAACGCTGCACGGCGGTTTTAGCTGCCCAAACCGCGACGGCACGCTGGGCCGCGGCGGTTGCACTTTCTGTAACGTGGCATCGTTTGCCGATGAGGCGCAGCAGCATCGCTCTATCGCCGAACAGCTCGCTCATCAGGCGCAGCTCGTCAACCGGGCGAAGCGCTATCTGGCCTATTTTCAGGCCTACACCAGCACCTTCGCTGAAGTACAGGTGCTCCGTTCAATGTATCGTCAGGCCGTCAGTGCCGCAAATATCGTTGGCCTGTGCGTCGGCACCCGCCCGGACTGCGTTCCGCAGGCGGTCCTTGACCTGCTGAGTGAATACCATCAGCAAGGGTATGAGGTATGGCTGGAGCTGGGGCTGCAAACTGCTCATGATAAGACCCTGCATCGCATTAACCGTGGACACGATTTCGCCTGTTATCAGCGTACCGCGCGCCTGGCGCGAGAGCGGGGCCTGAAAGTCTGTGCGCATCTGATCGTCGGTCTGCCCGGAGAGAGCCAGGGGCATTGTCTGCAGACGCTGGAGCAGGTAGTGGCGACCGGCGTGGATGGGATCAAATTGCATCCACTGCATATTGTGAAAGGCAGCATTATGGCCAAAGCGTGGCAGGCCGGGCGTCTCGATGGCATTGAGCTGGAGGCGTATACCGTCACCGCTGGAGAGATGATCCGCCATACGCCGCCGGAGGTGATCTACCACCGTATTTCCGCCAGCGCCCGTCGGCCCACGCTGTTGGCGCCGCTGTGGTGTGAAAATCGCTGGACCGGCATGGTTGAACTGGATCGTTATCTGAATCAGCAGGGCGCTCAGGGCTCGGCGCTGGGCCGTAGCTGGGTTGCTCCCCAGGCTGAGTGAGAAGTACGAGCGTGATGTCCGGAACAATGCGCGGACATCGCGCTCCTGCCATTTATGCCTGGCTGGCTTTCATCGTCACACGCGGAGTTTTGATCACGAACAGCACCAGCAGGGCGCCAAGCGCGGCGATAGTGCCGGCGAGAACGAAAGCGCTGTCAAATTTACCAGTAGACTGCACGATATAGCCGGTAACAATCGGCCCCACGATGCCGGAGACGCTGCCGATAAGATGGATAAAGCCGCTGGCGCCGCCGACGCGGGATTTATGCACCACGTCCTGGATAATCGCCCAGTAGATCGCCCCGGTTACATAGAGGAAAAAGATGGAGACCGACATCAGCAGAACGGCAGGCACGACGCTGCTGACGGTACCCGCCAGTCCCACGCAGATAGCGGCCATCAGCAGGCATACCACCAGCACAATTTTGCGCGACAGCAGCAGGCGCCCGGTGAGTTTAAAAATTTTATCGGAAATATAGCCCCCAAGCGCCAGACCGACAAAGCCGACTATCCATGGGATCATAGTGGTAAGGCTCATCTGTTTAATATCCAGATGGTGCTGTTGTACCAGATAGGACGGGAACCAGCTGAGAAAGAAAAACAGAATATAGTTGTAGCAGAAGAAGGCAAAGGCCGTTACCAGAATAATTGGCTGTTTCAAATAATAACCCAGCGAGTGAGCTGTTTGATTTTCTATTGTTTCCAGCGCGACTTCTTCTTCTTTCATTTTATTAATCAGCTTAAGTTCTTCCTGGCTGACTTTTTTGTGCTTTTCGGGCGAATTAGCGGCAATGAAAAACCACGCTATCATCCATACAATACCGATAGCGAAAATAATCATAAAAGCCGGGCGCCAGCCGAATGCCAGGGCCAGGTAACCGACGATGGGGCCGGCGACCGCGCCGCCCAGCGGAGAGCCTGCGCTGAGAAAGCCGACGGCGGTAGCCGCTTGCTTTTTAGGAAACCAGCCGTTGATCATCTTGTTCGCCGATGCGCAGATCGGGCCTTCCGCCATCCCGAAAAGCACCCGCAGCACCAGCATGGAATAAAAGCCGGTGGCTACCGCGGTTAAGCCGCAAAACAGCGACCACAGACCGACCGCCAGGCCCATTACCAGCGTTGCGCCAAACTTATCCACGGCCAAACCGCCAATAAAATTAAATACCGCGTAGCCGAAGAAAAAGCTGCCGAAAATAATGCCGAACTGTTCAGCGTTAAGTGCAAGGTCCTTTTCAATCATCGGGACCGTAATGGATAATGCCACCCGGTCAAGATAATTTATCATATATACTAAAAATAATAACAGGACGATAATCCAGCGGATATTTTTTCCCATGATAACACCATGCTCATTATATTATTTATATCAGGCGCGGCGGATACGCAGATATCCGTCGGCCGTTATTCTATACGATGCCGGTTTAACCCAGCTGCAGCAGCACTTTGCAGCAGGTCTTACGGTCGTTAGCAAAAATCTCCATGGCCTCTTTCACCTGCTCCAGCGGCATACAATGGGTGATTAACGCCTCCGGACGAATAAGGCCTTTCTCCATCCAGTCGATGACCAGCGGAAAACGCCCGCTGTTCAGCCGGGAGGAGAAAATAGAAATTTCTTTACTGGTGATGCTTTGCTGAGTGAGGGTTGAGGCCTCGCCGGAGAAACCGAGTATACCGATGCGGGCGGCGGGGGAGGCGAGGAGAATGGCTTCCTGCAGGATCGCCGGGTGGCAGGCGGCATCAATGACCAGCGTGGGGGCAAGCTGCCGCTGCGCCAGCTGTTCCGCGAGCGGCTGGTCAGTGTTATCGAGCGTCAGATCGGCGCCGTTTTCCCGGGCCATCTGCAGACGTTCGGCAATGCGATCCACGACGATCACCTGCTTAACGCCATATACCCCCTTTAGCGCCTGAATGATAGTCAGCCCCATCGGGCCAGCGCCGTAAACCAGGGCAATATCTTGCGCCGTGGGCTGCAGCTGGGCGGTAATATTTGCCGCGATGGTAAAAGGCTCAACCATCGTTGCCTGACGGTCGCTGATAGCCTCGGGGATGCGCCAGGCATTTTTCGCCGGCACGCAGGCATAGTCGCTAAATCCCCCGTCGCGGTGAACTCCTATGACCTGGAGCTGCGTACAGACATTCGGCCTTCCTACCGAGCAAGGATAACAATGGCCGCAGCTGACAACGGGGTCCACCGCGACACGCTCGCCGATGCGTGCCGGAGATACCTGCTCGCCGACGGCGTCGATGATGCCATAGAATTCATGGCCGATGACGCGGGGATATTTCGCGAAAGGGTTGTGGCCGTGATAGATGTGTACATCGGAACCACAGATCCCGGCAAAAGCAATTTTCACCCGTACTTCATGGGCGCCCGGAACTGGAACCGGACGTGATTCAATGTTCAGTTGGCCTGGCTCTTTGACGACGACGCTTCTCATTTTGATTCCTTCCATTGTCTTTTTTCTGAACAAATTACGCTACTTTTATTACCATACAAGTATGCAAAACATCATAATCAGGCCTGGATCACATTTGAGAAAGCTCGGCAGAAAAAGCCATGGCATGATTAATCTATTGAAATAAATTGAAAAAAATTATGAATGCGCCGACGCATTTGCCGCTTGCGAGCCGGTCGGCAGGAATGTCATCGCTATCACAACAGCCAACGCTCAATCATCTATGATTACTGGTATGGTAGTAGGGTAAATTAAACTAAGTTGAGCAGGTGAAGACAATGCAGATGACAATGCGCTGGTTTGGACCAGAGGAAGACAAGATTTCATTAGAACATATTCGCCAGGTGCCTGGCGTTGAGGGGGTGGTCGGCGCGCTCTACGACGTCGCGGTGGGCGAAGTATGGCCGGTGGATAAAATTGAGCGTCTGGTCGGTCAGGCCCATGCCGCAGGCCTGAAAATGGAGGTGATAGAGAGCGTCAACATCCATGACGACATCAAAATCGGCCTACCTACCCGTGAGCGCTATATTGCCAACTACCAGCAGACCATCCGCAACCTTGCCCGCTTTGGCGTTAAAGTCATCTGCTATAACTTCATGCCGGTTTTCGACTGGATGAAGACGGATATGAACTACGTCCTGCCGGATGGCTCGCTGACGATGGCGTTTGAGAAGAAAGATATCGATAAGCGGCTGGAAGACGTGGTGAAGGAGGTGCTTGAGAATTCAAACGGCTTCGCCTTGCCGGGCTGGGAGCCGGAACGGCTGGCGGAGGTGCAGACCCTGTTTGCCAAATATAGCGCGGTGGATGATCAGAAGCTGCGGGAGAACCTGGTTTATTTTCTGCAGGCGGTGATCCCGGTTTGCGAAGAGGTTGGGGTGAAAATGGCGATCCACCCGGACGACCCGCCGTACTCCATTTTTGGCCTGCCGCGGGTGGTCAAAAACCGCGACGATCTGGACTGGATCTGCCGGGCCGTCGATTCACCCGCCAACGGCATTACGCTCTGCACCGGCTCGATTGCCGAAGATCCTGATAATGACGTGTACGCCATCCTGGCCGAATTTACCCGGCGTAAGCGAATTCATTTTGCCCACGTCCGCAATATAAAGCTGATGCAGGATAAAGACTTTTACGAGTGCGCCCATCCGTCAGAGTACGGCTCCCTGGATATGTACAAAGTGATGCAAGCGCTGTATGACAACGGATTCGACGGCTATATTCGCCCGGATCATGGTCGCTTTATCTGGGGAGAGACCGGACGGCCGGGCTATGGCCTGTTCGACCGCGCCCTTGGCGTGACCTACCTGAAAGGACTCTGGGAGGCGTTAAGCAAGCGTTAATCCCTCTCCTGATCCCCCTCTTTTGCGGCTGGTTCGCCTCAGCGGCCGGCCGCCGTATCGACTCCTGCCCGCATTTTTTGCACAACTTACAGCGCATTGCTCAGAATTGAGTATTATTGTGCGGAGTTGTCGTGAAGGAATCCCCTATGAAGCAAATTCGTATGCTGGCGCAGTATTATGTCGACCTGATGATGAAGCTGGGTCTGGTCCGCTTTTCGATGCTGTTGGCTCTTGCGCTGGTGGTGCTGGCCATCGTGGTACAGATGGCGGTTACCATGGTGCTGCATGGCCAGGTTGAAAGTATCGACGTTATCCGCTCTATCTTCTTTGGCCTGCTGATCACGCCTTGGGCGGTCTACTTTCTCTCGGTGGTGGTGGAGCAGCTCGAAGAGTCCCGGCAGCGTCTTTCGCGGCTGGTGGACAAGCTGGAGGAGATGCGTGAGCGCGATCTAAAGCTGAACGTCCAACTGAAAGATAACATCGCGCAGTTGAATCAGGAGATTGGCGAACGTGAAAAAGCGGAAGCCGAGCGCGAGACCACCCTCGAGCAGTTGAAGATTGAGATGAAAGAGCGTGAAGAGACGCAGATCCAGCTCGAACAGCAATCCTCCTTTCTGCGCTCTTTCCTTGATGCTTCCCCGGACCTGGTCTTCTATCGCAATGAGGATAAGGAGTTTTCAGGCTGTAACCGGGCGATGGAGCTGCTGACCGGCAAAAGCGAGAAACAGCTGATCCACCTCAAACCGCAGGACGTCTATAGCGAAGAGGCGGCGGAAAAGGTACTGGAGACCGACGAGAAGGTGTTCCGCCATAATGTATCGCTGACCTATGAGCAGTGGCTGGACTATCCCGATGGCCGCAAAGCGTGCTTTGAAATCCGCAAGGTCCCCTACTACGATCGCGTCGGTAAGCGTCGCGGCCTGATGGGCTTCGGCCGCGATATCACCGAACGTAAACGCTATCAGGACGCTCTTGAGCGCGCCAGCCGGGATAAAACCACCTTTATTTCCACCATCAGTCATGAGCTGCGTACCCCGCTAAACGGGATCGTCGGGCTGAGCCGAATTTTGCTGGATACCGAGCTGACCAGCGAGCAGGAAAAATACCTGAAAACTATCCATGTCTCGGCGGTGACGCTGGGGAATATCTTCAATGATATTATCGACATGGACAAAATGGAGCGCCGTAAGGTGCAGCTCGATAACCAGCCGGTGGACTTCACCAGCTTCCTTGCCGACCTTGAAAACCTATCCGGCCTGCAGGCACAGCAGAAGGGGCTGCGCTTTGTGCTGGAGCCGAGCCTGCCGCTGCCGCATAAGGTAATCACGGATGGGACCCGCCTGCGGCAGATCCTGTGGAATCTTATCAGTAACGCCGTGAAGTTTACCCCGCAGGGCGGAGGGGTGAACGTCCGCGTACGCTATGACGAAGGCGATATCCTGCACTTCGAAGTGGAAGACTCCGGAATTGGTATTCCTGAAGCGGAACAGGACAAAATTTTCGCCATGTATTACCAGGTCAAAGACAGCCACGGCGGCAAACCGGCCACCGGAACCGGGATTGGTCTCGCCGTCTCGCGTCGCCTGGCGCGTAATATGGGCGGTGATATCAGCGTTACCAGCCAGCCGGGTAAAGGGGCGACCTTTACGCTTACCGTCCATGCGCCTGCCATTGCGGAAGAAGTGGAAGATACGCTGGCGGAAGACGACATGCCATTACCGGCGCTCAACGTGCTGCTGGTTGAGGACATTGAGCTCAACGTTATTGTGGCCCGTTCAGTGCTGGAAAAACTGGGTAACAGCGTTGATGTGGCGATGACCGGGAAAGCCGCGCTGGAGATGTTTGAGCCAGGCGAATATGACCTTGTGCTGTTGGATATTCAGTTACCGGACATGACCGGACTGGATATTTCCCGGGAACTGAAACAGCGCTTTGCCGCTGACGAGCTACCGCCGCTGGTCGCCCTCACCGCCAACGTGCTGAAGAATAAGAAAGAGTATCTCGACGCCGGGATGGACGATGTATTGAGTAAGCCGCTATCGGTGCCAGCGCTAACGGCCATGATCAAGAAATTCTGGGATGCACCGGATGAGGAAGCGCAGGAAGCGCCGGCGGCCGATCTGCATAAAGCCGACGCGGTGCTGGATACCGATATGCTGGAGCAATATATCGAGCTGGTGGGACCGAAGCTTATCAACGATGGTCTCGCGGTGTTTGAGAAGATGATGCCGGGCTACATGTCCGTTCTGGAGTCTAATCTGACCGCCCGCGACCAAAAAGGGATTGTCGAAGAGGGGCATAAGATCAAAGGGGCGGCCGGTTCTATCGGACTGCGCCACATCCAGCAGCTGGGCCAGCAGATCCAGACTCCGGATCTGCCTGCCTGGTCTGATAATGTCGCTGAATGGGTTGAAGAGATGAAATCCGAGTGGCAAAACGATGTAGCGGTACTGAAGGCGTGGGTGGCGAAAGCCAGCAAAAAATGACCCCGGACAGACCGGGGTGCGCGAATACTGCGCCAACACCAGGGAACTGGTGGTTGAGCCAGTGTTGTTTGAGTGATGTTGTTACGTGGCGCAACCGAAGAAGTGGATTGCTCGCTCATTAAGATAGCAAAGCTTAACTAATTTGTTACATGAATCAGTAAAATATGTGAAGCATAGCGAGTTAATCGACATTTTTGACTGGTTTCAGCGAGTTGCATGGAGGAGCGAAAGCGATGAAAAAAATTGGTGTGGTACTGGGCGGCTGCGGCGTGTACGACGGCAGTGAAATCCATGAGGCGGTGATTACCCTGCTGGCGATCGCGCGCAACGGCGCGCAGGCAGTGTGCTTTGCGCCCGATAAACCGCAGCGCGATGTCATCAACCATCTGACCGGGGAGGCGATGCCAGAGCAGCGCAATGTGCTGGTGGAAGCAGCGCGTATCGCCCGCGGCGACATCCTGCCGCTGGTGCAGGCGCGTGCGGAGACGCTGGACGCGCTGATCGTCCCTGGCGGCTTCGGCGCGGCGAAAAATCTAAGCAGCTTCGCCGCCGAGGGCAGCGAATGCCAGGTGGATCCCGATCTGCGGGCCCTGGCGCTGGCGATGCATCAGACCGACAAGCCGCTGGGTTTTATGTGCATTGCCCCGGCGATGCTGCCGAAGATCTTTGCGTTTCCGCTGCGGATGACCATTGGGACCGATCTTGATACCGCCGATGTGGTGGAAGAGATGGGGGCAGAGCACGTGCCTTGCCCGGTCGACGACATCGTGGTGGATGAAGACAACAAAGTGGTCACCACTCCGGCGTATATGCTGGCGGAGGACATTGCGCAAGCCGCCACCGGAATTGAGAAGCTGGTGGCCCGCGTGCTGGCGCTGAGCGCATGAGGCTCCGCGTTGCGCCCCTTGCGCTATTAAAACGTCTGGCATTGCGTCTGCTGCTGATCGCCGCCGTCCTCTGGGGCGGGGGGATCGCGCTGTTTAGCGTGCTGCCGGTGCCGTTTTCGGCGGTGATGCTTGAGCGGCAGGTGAGCGCCTGGCTGTCCGGCGATTTCCATTATCTGGCGCATTCCGACTGGGTTGTCATGGATAAGATCTCTCCATGGATGGGGCTGGCGGTGATTGCCGCCGAAGATCAGAAGTTCCCGGAACACTGGGGGTTCGACGTGTCGGCGATTGAGAAAGCGCTGGCGCACAATGAACGTCACGAGACCCGCATCCGCGGCGCGTCAACGCTGTCGCAGCAGACGGCGAAAAACCTGTTTTTATGGGATGGCCGCAGCTGGCTGCGTAAGGGGCTGGAAGCCGGGCTGACTGTCGGGATCGAAACCGTGTGGAGTAAAAAGCGGATCCTGACCGTCTACCTGAATATTGCCGAGTTCGGCGATGGGATATTTGGTGTGGAAGCGGCCGCCCAGCGCTATTTTCATAAACCCGCCAGTCAGCTGACGCCGGGGGAAGCGGCTCTGCTGGCCGCGGTGCTGCCGAACCCGATCCGCTATCGCGCCGATGCGCCGTCAGGCTATGTGCGCAGTCGTCAGGCCTGGATCTTACGCCAGATGCGACAGCTGGGCGGGGAAGGGTTCATGCGCGAGCATAAGCTCTATTAGCGGGTTACTCCGGCGCCGGGGCTGGTACAATCGCCAGTCGTCCGCCGCCGGGAAGCGTCACGTTTAGTCTTCGTCAAAGCCAGCGTTAAACAGGGCAATCACCGCGGCGAGGGCTTCAACTTCCTGCGGACCGCTGGCCTCCACCTCTATCTGTCGCCCTTTCGCCGAGTCCAGCATCAGCAGGGCAATCACGCTGTTGGCTTCCGCCTCCGTGCCTTCATCGTTGCGCAGCAGTACTTCGGCATCGAAATTCTGCATCAGTTCGAACAGCTTCATCGCCGGGCGGGCGTGCATGCCCAGCTTATTGGTGATTTCAACGGTCTGCTTTACGGTCATGATTTACGTTTTTCCAGCGTCCGATGACGAGACTGCACGTTCTTGCCGCGCGAGCGGAAGTAGTCAGCCAGTTGTTCAGCAATATAAACCGAACGATGTTTACCGCCGGTACAGCCAATGGCCACCGTCAGATAGCTGCGATTGTTGGTCTCCAGCATCGGTAACCATAGCTCAAGATAGCTTCGGGTCTGATAAATAAAGTTGTGCACTTCAGTGTGCCGATCGAGGAAGGCGGCCACTGGTTTATCCAGACCGGTCATTGGACGCAGTTTCGGATCCCAGTGCGGGTTGGGCAGAAAGCGCACGTCAAAGACGTAATCGGCATCGATCGGAATACCGTGCTTGAAGCCGAAGGATTCGAAGACCATCGTCAGTTCACGCTCGCGTTTACCCAGCAGTCGGGTACGCAGCATTTCCGCCAGCTCATGCACCGACATTTCCGACGTATCGACGATCAGATCGGCGCGGGAGCGCAGGGGCTCCAGCAGATCGCTCTCTTCGTCGATGGCGCTTTCCAGCGACAGATTCTTGCTCGACAGCGGATGCAGACGACGGGTGTCGCTGTACCGGCGGATCAGGGTATTGCGGTCGGCATCAAGGAACAGCAGCTGCGGAGAAAAACATTCCGGCAGATTCTGCATCGCCTGCTCGAAGATCTCCGGGGATTCCGGCATGTTACGCACGTCGATGCTGACGGCCGCGGAGATATTACGGTCAGCCAGCGACCGCGCCAGGTCGGGCAGCAGCACGACCGGCAGGTTATCCACGCAGTAAAAGCCCATATCTTCCAGCGCTCGCAGAGCGACGGATTTCCCCGAGCCCGAGCGGCCGCTGACGATCATCAGTACCATGTACCGTTTCTCCTCAGTACGATAAAGGATAAGGTGCGACTGCCGTTATGCGTCATCGCTGCTTCCTGCTTCGGTAATGATCTCATACAACTCTTCATCGCTCTGCGCCGCGCGCAGGCGACGACAAATCGCTTTGTCCGCCAGCCGTTTGGCCACCAGGGAGAGCGTATGCAGGTGAGTTTTTGTCTGGTCGGCCGGCACCAGCAGCGCGAACAGCAGGTCGACAGGCTGATTGTCGATCGCGTCGAAGGCGATGGGGGTTTCCAGCTGGACAAAAACGCCGACAGCACGCAGCGTATCCTCTTCCAGTTTTCCGTGGGGAATGGCAATACCATTGCCGATCCCGGTACTGCCCATTTTTTCGCGGGTGAGGATCGCTTCGAACACCACCTGCGGCGGCAAACTTAACTGTTTGGCGGCCAGTTCGCTGATGATTTCCAGAGCACGCTTCTTGCTCTGGCAGTGCACCTGGCTACGGGTACATTCCTGGTTCAGGACGTTGCTCAGTTGTAGAGCCGAATCGTTGTTCATCATAATTTCACCTGAGCGCCCCCGCGCCCGTCGCCGATGATATCCAGCGGCGGGCGCAAGGGGGCCCGGACAATTAGTGTTGTTTTAGTTTATCTTTGTGCTTCGTTAACTGTCTTGCCAGCTTGTCGATAAGACCATCGACAGCCGCATACATATCCTGCCCTTCCGCACTGGCATGGATTTCGCCACCGTTGACATGCAGATTCGCGTCCGCAATTTGCGTCACTTTCTCTACTTTTAACACAATATAGACCTGATTGATCCGGTCGAAAAATTGCTCCAGCTTGCTGAACTTCGCCGTAACGAATTCGCGCATCGCAGGCGTAATTTCGACGTTGTGTCCTGTAATGTTGAGCTGCATAGTGTCTTCCTTATCGGTTATGTCAGACCAGTTGTTTACGCTGGTTTGACGGCGGGATGGATAAAGACTCTCTGTACTTCGCGACAGTGCGGCGCGCCACCATAATACCCTGCTCGGACAGCATGGAGGTGAGCTTACTGTCGCTCAACGGCTTCGCGGGGTTTTCCGCGGCGATGAGCTTCTTCACCAGCGCGCGAATCGCCGTCGACGAGGCTTCGCCTCCGCCTTCGGTATTCACATGGCTGGAGAAGAAATACTTCAGTTCAAAAATACCGCGCGGACTGTGCAGATATTTTTGCGTGGTGACACGGGAAATCGTCGATTCATGCATCTCGACGGCCTGGGCGATATCGGCCAGCACCATCGGCTTCATATACTCTTCACCCTGTTCGAAAAAAGCCTGCTGCTGCTCTACGATGCAGCGGCTGACGCGCAGCAGGGTATCGTTGCGGCTTTCCAGACTTTTAATCAGCCAGCGAGCTTCCTGCAGATTGCTGCGAATGAACTGGCCGTCGGCGTCATTGCGGGCGCTGTTGCCCATTGCCGCATACTGCTGATTTATTTTCAACCGTGGAATGCTGTCGGCGTTGAGCTCGACGGTCCAGCGGCCGCTCACCTTGCGCACCAGCACATCCGGGATGACATATTCCGGTTCGCTGGTCTGAATGGACTGGCCAGGGCGAGGATCCAGGGACTGGATCAGGTTGACCGCCTCTTTAAGCACCTCTTCTTTCAGGCGGGTGACTCGCATTAGAGTGCGGAAATCATGGTTGGCCAGCAGATCAAGATGGTCGCTGATAATCAGCCGCGCCTCTTCCAGCCACGGCGTCTCTTTAGCAAATTGCGACAGCTGGATCAGCAGGCAGTCGCGCAGATCTTTCGCTGCGACGCCAACCGGATCAAAACGCTGGATTCGCTTGAGGACCGCTTCCACCTCCTCCAGGCCGATCTCGTCATCGCCGATGCTGTCGACAATATCTTCAATCTGAATCGTGAGGTAGCCCGTATCGTCGACGGCGTCGACGATAGAGGTGGCAATAGCGCGGTCGGTGTCGGTGAAAGGCGTCAGCTCAACCTGCCACATCAGATAGTCCTGCAGCGTCTGGGTGGTCTCGCCTTGATAGACGGGAAGCTCGTCGTCCTGATAGTCGACGCCGTTACCCGACGGCGTGCCAGCGGTATAGATTTCATCCCAGCTGGCATCGAGAGGCAGTTCGTCGGGCATCTCTTTTTGCTCAAGCGCATCGACGGTATCGAGGGACTCGCGGTCCTCCACCTCTTTTGCCTCTACCTCGTCGTGAAGATCGGTTTGCTCAAGCAACGGGTTACTTTCCAGCGCTTGCTGGAGCTCTTGCTGGAGTTCTAACGTGGACAACTGCAGCAAACGAATCGCCTGCTGCAGCTGCGGCGTCATGGCAAGCTGTTGGCTAAGCCTTAATTGCAAACCTTGCTTCATGTTCAGGGTAAATATCTCCGGCTAAAACGTCTGTAACCTCTACCCTATCAGAGTCTGAAGTCTTCCCCAAGATACACGCGCTTAACCTGCTCATCTTCGAGGATCTGCTGCGGTGTACCATGAGCGATAAGGTGTCCCTGACTGACAATATACGCGCGTTCGCAGACCGCGAGGGTCTCACGGACGTTATGGTCGGTAATCAGAACGCCGAGACCGCTGTCGCGCAGGTGCTCAATGATGCGTTTAATATCGATAACGGAGATCGGATCCACGCCGGCAAAGGGTTCATCCAGAAGAATAAATTTCGGATTCGCCGCCAGCGCGCGGGCGATTTCGACGCGGCGGCGTTCACCACCGGAGAGCGCCTGACCGAGGCTGTCGCGCAGGTGCTCAATATGAAACTCTTCCATCAGCTCTTTAGCGCGATCTTCCCGTTGTTCGCTGGTTAGATCGTCACGGATCTGCAGGACCGCCATCAGGTTGTCATAGACGCTGAGGCGACGGAAAATCGACGCTTCCTGCGGCAGGTAGCCGATGCCCCGTCGCGCGCGCGCGTGCAGCGGCAGCAGGCTGATGTCTTCGTCATCGATGATGATATTGCCTGCGTCGCGGGGCACAATCCCGACCACCATGTAGAAGGTGGTCGTTTTACCGGCGCCGTTCGGGCCGAGCAAGCCGACAATCTCGCCCGAGTTAACGGTGAGACTGACATCTTCCACCACGCGGCGGCCTTTATACGCTTTAGCGAGATTCTTCGCAGTTAAGGTTGCCATAACGGATTAGTTACTCTTCTTTTGCTGGTTGCCGCTTTTGTCCTGCAGCTCGGACGGCACCAGAACGGTGGTGACGCGTCGACCTTTGTCGCTGAAGGCCTGCATTTTTTGCTCTTTCACCAGATAGGTGATCTTGTCGCCCTTGATGTTGCTGTCGAGCTGTTCCAGATAAGCGTTGCCCGTCAGCACGACGTAATCGTTCTGCAGCTCGTAGCGCATTTTCGACGCCCGGCCTTTTACCGGCTTGCCGTTATCCTGCATCTGATAGAAAGTAGCCGGGTTACCGAAACCTTCGATCACCTCTTTGCCTTTCTCGTTGCCCGGACGGGTGACCACCACTTTATCAGCGTTAATCTTGATCGTCCCCTGGGTCACGACCACGTTACCGGTGAAGGTGACGACATTGCCCTGCATGTCCAGCGACTGCTGATCGGATTCGATATGGATCGGCTGATCGGTATCGCCCGTCTTGGCGAGGGCCGGCAGGCTGGCGGCCAGTAACGCGCCGGCGAGCGCAATCTTAAGGCTGAGTTTGTTTGTTCTGAATTTCATAAGAGGTTCTCACCTTTTCAATCAGCTCGGCATTTTTGCTGCGAAGGTTTCCACGCATTTTCAGGCCGCTGGAATTAAATGTGGTGCCGTATAACGTCACCATGTCATCGGAGGTAACGTCCTGCGTTACCAGATTTATCTGGGCGTTATCCGTCGTAATTTTGCGCAGTTGAGAATCTGGCGCGAGCGCATTCACCTCAACGTGCCCGTAAAGATAGAGCATCCGGTCATTCGTCAGCTTCGCTTTGTCTGCTCTGACCGACCAGGTAGGCACCTTGTTAGTATCAAAGGTGGTCATCACCGGTTTGGTAAACCAGGAGACCTCCTGATCGGAAAAATATTCCACGTGCTCGGCAATCAGCCGATAGCTCAGGGCGCCTTCCGGACTGTATACCACGGTGTCGGTATGTTCGCTTTTATACGTAGGGTCGTTAGGATTGACCTCCGGCTGGGCCGTGTCGTCCGTATTCGCCAGATTCAGGCCGATAAGGATCAGCGCGAGCAGCGACAGTAAAATGATAACCCAACGTCTGGTTTTACTCATATTGATTGCCCTTTGGCCTCATCCAACTTGCCCTGCGCCAATAGTAACAAATCGCAGACTTCGCGTACCGCGCCGCGTCCGCCGTTAATTCGCGTGACATAATTCGCCCGCGGTAGCAGCAGCGGATGCGCATCGGCGACGGCGACGCTAAGGCCCACTTCGGCCATCACCGGCCAGTCAATCAGATCGTCGCCGATGTAGGCGACTTCTTCCGGCCGCACGTGCAGTTTGTCCGTCAGATCGCGGAACGCCAGCAGCTTGTCCGACTGCCCCTGGTACAAATGCGTGATGCCCAGCGTCTGACAGCGATCTTCTACCAGTTTAGCTTTTCGCCCGGTAATAATCGCCACTTCAATACCCGAGGTCAGCGCGCAGCGGATACCATAGCCATCGCGGACGTTAAACGCTTTCAGCTCCTCGCCGTGATTACCCATATAGATAAGCCCGTCGGATAATACACCGTCGACATCAAGGATCAGTAGACGGATCTTCGCCGCGCGATCGACAAACGCCTGGCTTACCGGCCCGTAGCAGGTCGCTAACTGAGCATCAGCATTATTCATTATTTTTTCCTTACTTACACTACGCCCGCGCGCAGCAGATCGTGCATATGTACCACACCCAGCAGATGGTCGCCATCGGCAACCAGCACGCAGGTGATATGACGGGATTGCATCAGGTTTAACGCATCCACCGCCAGAGTGCCGGGGCGGATGCGGATACCTCCCCGGGTCATGACGTCGGCAATGCTGGCATCGCGCATATCAACGCCGGTATCGAAGACCCGGCGCAGGTCACCGTCGGTAAAGATACCGATGATGTTCATATCGTCATCGCAGATAGCGGTCATGCCTAAATTTTTACGCGTGATTTCCAGCAGCGCATCGCGCAGGGTCGCCTGCAGGCCGACGTGCGGGATTTCATCACCGGTATGCATAATATCATTGACCCGCAGCAACAGCTTACGGCCGAGTGCGCCGCCCGGATGCGACAGGGCGAAATCCTCAGCGGTAAAGCCGCGGGCTTCCAGCAGGGCGACGGCGAGGGCATCACCCATCACCAGCGCGGCGGTGGTGCTCGACGTGGGCGCCAGTCCTAACGGGCAGGCCTCCTTCGGCACTTTCACGCACAGATGGATATCCGCCGCGCGCGCCATGCTGCTCTCCGGCCGGCTGGTGATACAGATAAGCTTCACCTGCTGGCGCTTGAGGACCGGGATCAGCGCGAGGATTTCATTCGATTCGCCGGAGTTCGACAGCGCAATTACCACATCCTGCGGGGTGACCATACCTAAATCACCGTGCGCCGCTTCGCCGGGGTGGACAAAAAATGCCGAGGTGCCGGTACTGGCGAAGGTTGCCGCCATTTTGCGGCCGATGTGGCCGGATTTGCCCATCCCCATCACCACGACTTTCCCGCCGCAGCGGAAAATCGTTTCGCAGGCATGGGTAAAGTCTTCATTTATGTATTGATCGAGCTGGGCCAGACCTTCACGTTCAATTTCCAGCACCTGACGGCCTGCCTGTTGAAAGTCAAAATCCGTGGGCAAATCTATTTGCGACATGATGTTATCCCGAATCATTCAACGAAGAGCGGTGCTGTCCAAAACAGCATCGCCAACCAAACCACAAAGCCGCCGACCAGCAGCGCGCCAACCAGTCGTCCCGGCTGTTGCTGACGGCGCCAGCACAGCACTGCGAAGATCAGGCTGACCAGCAGCATCACGCCATAATCGCGAGTGAAGGCTTCGGTCGCAAAGCTCCCCGGCGCGATCAGCGCCGGTAAACCCAGCACCAGTGCGATATTAAGGATATTGGCGCCGATGATATTGCCGATGGCAATATCATCTTCCCCTTTCCGCGCCCCGGCGATGGCGGTGGCCAGCTCCGGCAGGCTGGTGCCTATCGCCACCACCGTCAGGCCGACGGTCAGTTCGCTGATGGCGAAATAGTTTGCCAGCACTGTACTGTTATCCACCACCATGCGGGTCGCCATCGGCATGACGATCATCGCTACCCCTAACCAGAGCAGGGCGACCGGCAGCGACCCTTCGCGTGGCAGCTCCGCCAGCTGTTCGCGGGTCAGGCTATCGCTTCCCTGGCGCTCCGCCAGGCGAGCGATTTTGATGGTGAACAGCAGCCACAGAAGCGCTAACGCCAGTAAAAATAGCCCGTCGAGACGGGTCAGTTGTCCATCGTAGAGCACCAGTCCCGCCAGCACGCTGACCAGCAACATTAGCGGTAATTCGCGGCGCAGAATATCAGAATGCACGGTAAATGGCCTGAGTAAGGCGGCGAGACCGAGGATCAATAAGATATTGGTGATATTAGATCCGAGCGCGGTGCCGACCGCCAGATCGGTCTGCCCGTGCAGCGAGGCCGCGGTGGCGACCATGATCTCAGGCAGGCTGGTGCCGATACTGACCACTGTCATGCCGATGATCAGCGGCGGGATCCCCAACATACGACACAGGATGGAGGCGGCATAGACCAGACGATCGGCGCTGTAGACAACCAGCAATAAACCAATAATTAACAGAGCCGTCGCTAAGAGCATCTAAAGTCCTTTCTTCAGGTATAATCGTCGCCTCGCTGGGTTATCCCTACGCAGCGTAACGAATTCTTAATTTTGACTTTATGTGTGCCAAAAGTAAAACAAATGCCAGCTTTCGCTAACCTGTGCAGGTAAGATTCTGTAAAAATGTTGTGATTGTGGCGCAAGAAAGGGCCATGCTTGCCCGTCAGGTGTTTAGTAAGGATGATTTTATGAGCCAAACTCAGGCGAATTTAGTTGAAGTGCGCGGTATCCGCTTTTCACGCGGCGATCGTGTGATCTTCGACGACATCTCGCTGTCGGTGCCGCGCGGTAAAATTACTGCGATCATGGGACCTTCGGGGATCGGCAAGACTACCCTGTTACGCCTGATCGGCGGCCAGATCCCGCCGGACAGGGGAGAGATCCTGTTTGATGGCGAGAACGTGCCGCAGATGACGCGTTCGCGTCTTTATACGGTGCGTAAGCGGATGAGCATGCTGTTCCAGTCCGGCGCGCTGTTCACCGATCTTAATGTCTTTGACAACGTTGCCTATCCGCTGCGCGAACATACGCATTTGCCGCCTGCGCTGCTGCATACGACGGTGATGATGAAGCTGGAAGCGGTGGGGCTACGCGGTGCGGCGAAGTTAATGCCTTCTGAGCTTTCCGGTGGGATGGCGCGCCGCGCCGCCCTGGCGAGAGCCATTGCCCTGGAGCCGGATCTGATTATGTTCGACGAACCGTTCGTCGGGCAGGATCCCATCACTATGGGCGTGCTGGTGAAGCTGATTTCTGAACTCAACAGCACGCTGGGTGTCACTTGCATCGTGGTTTCGCACGATGTGCCCGAGGTGCTTAGCATCGCGGACTACGCGTATATCGTGGCGGATAAAAAGATTGTCGCCCACGGTAGCGCCCAGTCGCTACGGGAGAATACCGATCCTCGGGTTCGTCAGTTCATTGATGGTATTGCCGACGGTCCGGTGCCGTTCCGTTATCCTGCTGGCGACTATCACCATGATTTATTAGGCATAGGGAGTTGAGCGACTCATGCTGTTTAATGCGCTGGCCGCGCTAGGTCATCGCGGTATTAAAACCACCGCGACGTTTGGACGCGCCGGATTAATGCTTTTCAACGCCGTTGTCGGCAAACCAGAGTTTCGCAAGCACGCGCCGCTGCTGGTTCGTCAACTCTATAACGTCGGCGTCCTGTCGATGCTGATTATCATTGTATCGGGCTTGTTTATCGGTATGGTGCTCGGGCTGCAGGGGTATCTGGTGTTAACCACCTACAGCGCAGAGACCAGTCTTGGCATGCTGGTGGCGCTGTCGCTGCTGCGTGAGCTGGGGCCGGTGGTCGCCGCGCTGCTGTTTGCCGGCCGCGCCGGGTCGGCGCTGACCGCCGAGATTGGCCTGATGCGGGCCACGGAACAGCTCTCCAGTATGGAGATGATGGCGGTGGATCCGCTGCGTCGCGTCATTTCCCCACGCTTCTGGGCCGGTGTCATTTCGCTGCCGCTGCTGACGATTATCTTCGTCGCGGTAGGGATCTGGGGCGGTGCGCTGGTGGGTGTGAGCTGGAAAGGCATTGACGGTGGTTTTTTCTGGACCGCGATGCAAAATGCCGTCGACTGGCGAATGGATCTGGTGAACTGCCTGATTAAGAGTCTGGTGTTCGCTATTACGGTAACCTGGATTGCGTTATTTAATGGTTATGACGCTATCCCCACTTCCGCCGGGATTAGCCGGGCGACAACGCGTACCGTGGTGCATGCGTCGCTGGCGGTTCTGGGGCTGGATTTTGTGCTGACTGCGCTGATGTTTGGGAATTGAGTTCATGCAAACGAAAAAAACTGAAATCTGGGTAGGGGTGTTCTTACTGGTGGCGCTGCTGGCGGCGCTGTTTGTCTGCCTGAAGGCGGCGAACGTCACCTCGCTACGCACCGAGCCGACTTATCGCCTTTATGCGACTTTCGATAACATCGGCGGCCTGAAGGCGCGCTCGCCGGTGCGCATCGGCGGCGTGGTAGTGGGGCGGGTAGCGGACATTACGCTCGATCCGAAAACCTATCTGCCACGCGTGGAGCTCGATATCGATGAGCGCTACAACCATATCCCGGATACCAGTTCGTTGGCGATCCGCACCTCTGGCCTGCTGGGCGAGCAGTACCTGGCGCTGAACGTCGGTTTTGAAGACCCGGACCTCGGGACGACTATCCTTAAAGACGGCGGCACTATCCAGGACACTAAGTCCGCCATGGTGCTGGAAGATCTGATTGGTCAGTTCCTTTATAACAGTAAGGGCGGCGACAATCAGAATTCTGGCAATGATAAGGCCGAGGCAGAAGGTCATACTGACGCGACGCCGGCAGCCGGCACGACGCATTAATTTCAGGAGAAATACGATATGTTTAAACGCTTACTCATGGTCGCCATGCTGGTGATTGCCCCGCTGACCGCCGTCCAGGCCGCAGATCAGTCCAATCCGTATAAGCTGATGAATGAAGCGGCGCAGAAAACCTTCGATCGCCTGAAGAATGAACAGCCGAAGATTAAAGCTAATCCTAACTATCTGCGCGACATCGTCGACCAGGAGTTATTGCCGTATGTACAGGTGAAATATGCCGGCGCGCTGGTGCTGGGCCGCTATTACAAAGAAGCGACCCCTGCGCAGCGTGAGGCCTATTTTGCCGCCTTCCGTGAATACCTGAAGCAGGCCTACGGTCAGGCGCTGGCGATGTACCATGGGCAGACTTACCAGATTGCTCCGGAGCAGCCGCTGGGCAGCGCAACCATCGTTCCGATCCGCGTCACTATCATCGACCCGAACGGTCGTCCGCCGGTACGTCTTGACTTCCAGTGGCGTAAAAATACCCAGACCGGCAACTGGCAGGCCTACGATATGATCGCGGAAGGGGTGAGCATGATCACCACCAAACAGAATGAGTGGAGCGATCTGCTGCGCACCAAGGGCGTTGATGGCCTGACCGCGCAGCTGAAAGCGATCTCTGCGCAGCCGATCACCCTGGAACAGAAAAAATAATGAGCGGGCAGCTGAGCTGGACTCGCGAGGGCGAGACGCTGGCGCTGCACGGGGAGCTGGATCAGGATCTGCTGGTCCCGCTCTGGGAGGCGCGCGCCCAGGCGACGGCGGGAACGGCGATCATCGATCTCAGTCAGACCACGCGCGTGGACACCGCGGGCCTGGCGCTGTTAGTGCATTTTATGGCGCTGATTCGCCGTCAGGGCCGGGAAGCGCAGCTGGTCGGCAAGAGCGAAAACCTGCAAACGCTGATCGGTCTTTACAACCTGCCTGCCGATCTGATCTGATAATCTTTTCAGTGCCTTAGCACTGAAGCTATTCCGAAAGCCCTGGCAATCTTTTCGCCGGGGCTTTTTGCTTGTTTAAGACCGCGCCACTTTCCTCTAAGATGTTGGGCTGTTTTCACTATCAGATAAATTTGAGCCCATGGAAAATCATGAAATTCAGACCGTGCTGATGAACGCACTCCCCCTCCAGGAAGTCCACGTCTCTGGCGATGGCAGCCACTTTCAGGTTATTGCTGTGGGTGAGATGTTCGATGGCATGAGTCGGGTGAAAAAGCAGCAGAGCGTCTACGCGCCGCTGATGGAATATATTGCCGACAACCGCATCCATGCGCTGTCGATCAAGGCCTTTACTCCGCAGGAGTGGGCGCGAGACCGCAAACTCAATGGCTTCTAAGCTGTGGGGGATCCCCTGCAGCGTATGTGAATTTTTAATAGAGAACAGAATCAATGGATAAATTCCGTGTTCAGGGGCCGACTCGCCTTCAGGGTGAAGTCACCATCTCCGGGGCAAAAAACGCCGCCCTGCCAATCCTCTTTTCCGCGCTGCTTGCCGAAGAGCCGGTAGAGATCCAAAACGTACCTAAGCTGAAAGACATCGATACCACCATGAAGCTGCTGAGCCAGCTGGGCGCGAAGGTCGAGCGCAATGGTTCGGTATGGATTGACGCCGGCCCGGTCGATGTATTCTGTGCTCCGTACGATCTGGTGAAAACCATGCGCGCCTCTATCTGGGCGCTGGGCCCGTTGGTGGCGCGTTTCGGTCAGGGGCAAGTTTCTCTGCCTGGCGGCTGCGCTATCGGCGCGCGTCCGGTCGATCTGCATATTAGCGGTCTGGAGCAGCTGGGCGCCGAGATCAAACTGGAAGAAGGTTATGTCAAAGCCTCGGTCAGCGGTCGCCTGAAAGGCGCGCATATTGTGATGGATAAGGTGAGCGTCGGCGCCACCGTAACCATCATGAGCGCAGCGACGCTTGCGGAGGGAACGACGATTATTGAAAACGCCGCTCGCGAGCCGGAGATTGTCGATACCGCCAACTTCCTGAACGCACTGGGCGCAAAAATCACAGGCCAGGGTAGCGATCGCATTACCATCGAAGGCGTGCAGCGCCTGGGCGGCGGCGTCTACCGTGTGCTGCCTGACCGTATTGAAACCGGGACTTTCCTGGTGGCCGCGGCGATTTCCGGCGGCAAGATCCTCTGCCGTAACGCGCAGCCGGATACCCTGGATGCCGTACTGGCGAAGCTGCGCGACGCCGGGGCTGACATCGAAACGGGGGAAGACTGGATCAGCCTCGATATGCACGGCAACCGTCCGAAAGCGGTCAACGTGCGTACCGCGCCGCACCCGGGCTTCCCGACCGATATGCAGGCCCAGTTCACGCTGCTTAACCTGGTAGCGGAAGGGACCGGCGTGATCACCGAAACGATCTTTGAAAACCGCTTCATGCACATTCCGGAGCTGATCCGTATGGGCGCGCACGCGGAGATCGAGAGCAATACCGCTATCTGTCACGGCGTGAAGCAGCTTTCTGGCGCGCAGGTGATGGCGACCGATTTGCGCGCGTCGGCGAGCCTGGTGCTGGCCGGCTGTATCGCTGAAGGGACCACCATCGTCGATCGCATCTATCATATCGATCGCGGCTATGAGCGTATCGAAGATAAACTGCAGGCGCTGGGCGCCAATATTCAACGCGTGAAGGGCGAGTAACCGCGTCCTGACAGCGCCCCGGGACGTTGTTCCGGGGCGCTGTCGAGCAATCACATCACTTGTCGATCTTCTTCTGACGCATCATCTGCGTTCTGTCGATAAACTCATGAGTCACCGGGTCGTGGTAGCGTGACGGCCAGATGACCCACGGCTGCGTTTCCAGCGCTGTGGCGATAATCAATTCGCCTTTCGGCCAGGGGCGGGTCAGGGCGTTCGCCAGCGTTGAAGAACTTAGTCCGTGCCGTCGCGACTCTGCCGCCAGCGATGTTCCCCGTTTACGTAATCCCGCAACAATATCTGCGGGATGCCAGTCGATGAACTTATCCATAAATTCTCCTGGTGTTAAAGGTCCAGATCGTCCCACATGGGCGATAGAGACACTATACCCGCGTACTATGTAGGGTTCTAACAAGTTCTGTTAAAGCGCCGGAATATTCAGAATCTATCAAGATATTCGGAAGTTTAGGGAGAGAAATGGCATTTTACTGGAACTTTCCCGCGCGTCGCGCGGGAAAGGAGGGGGGATTAATGATCGCGCTGGACTGCAATATGCGCCAGCCCAATCAAGGCTTCGCGCCAGGGCGTGTCCGGGAGGATCTGCAGCGCGGCAATGGCTTTGTCAGCTTCTTCTTCGGCACGCTTCTGCGTCCATTCCAGCGAACCGCAGGTCGCCATCGTTTCCAGCACAGCATCCAGTAGATGGCGGCCGTTGCCTTGCTCGATCGCACCGCGGATCATCGCTGATTGATCGGGTGTGCCATGGTGCATGGCGTGCAGCAGCGGTAGCGTGGGTTTACCTTCGTTCAGGTCGTCACCGACGTTTTTACCGAGCCGCTCGCCGTCAGAGCTATAATCGAGTAAATCGTCGATTAGCTGGAAAGCGGTGCCGAGATAGCGGCCATAATCCTGCAACGCGCGCTCTTCTTCCGCAGTGCAGTCGGCCAGCAGTCCCGCACACTGCGAGGCAGCTTCAAACAGGCGCGCCGTCTTGCTGTAGATAACGCGCATGTAGTTCTCTTCGGTGATATCCGGGTCATTGACGTTCATCAGCTGCAGCACTTCGCCTTCGGCAATGACGTTCACTGCTTCCGACATGACCTCAAGGATCTTCAGCGAGCCCAGCTGGGTCATCATCTGAAAGGCGCGGGTATAGATAAAATCGCCGACCAGCACGCTGGCGGCATTGCCAAACGCCGCATTGGCCGTGGCTTTGCCGCGACGCATATCAGACTCATCGACGACGTCGTCATGCAGCAGGGTGGCGGTATGAATAAATTCAATCAGCGCGGCAATGGTGACATGCGCGCTCCCCTGATAGCCCACCGCGCGTGCGGCGAGCACAGCAATCATCGGGCGAATGCGTTTGCCGCCGCCGCTGACGATGTAATAGCCTAACTGATTGATAAGCTGAACATCGGAGTTGAGTTGCTCAAGAATCGTCGCATTGACACCCGCCATATCTTGCGCGGTTAACTCATTGATTTTTTCTAAATTCATCGCAAAAGCCGGGCCAAATGTCCTGTTACCATGAATCCAGGTGGGATCACAGAAGGATTAAGACAGAATTAAAAGAAGATATGATTGTACTGAAAAATTGCCGTAGATAAACGTTGTCGTGAAAGTTGTGTTTTTTTTCTGCATTGATCGCTAATCGCTCTTGTCAAAGGCTCGCGTTTTGCGTAATATTCGCGCCCTATTGTGAATATTTATAGCGCACTCTGAATCACATAAAGAGGTGCGCGGAAGCGGAGTTTTATATGTACGCGGTTTTCCAAAGTGGTGGTAAACAACACCGAGTAAGCGAAGGTCAGACCGTTCGCCTGGAAAAGCTGGACATCGCAACTGGCGAAGCTGTTGAATTCGCTGAAGTGCTGATGATCGCAAACGGTGAAGAAATCAAGATCGGCGTTCCTTTCGTTGAGGGCGGCGTAATCAAAGCTGAAGTTGTTGCTCACGGTCGTGGCGAGAAAGTTAAAATCGTTAAGTTTCGTCGTCGTAAACACTATCGTAAGCAGCAGGGCCATCGTCAGTGGTTCACTGATGTGAAAATCACTGGCATCAGCGCCTAAGACCTGAGGAGTAGATTTAAATGGCACATAAAAAGGCTGGCGGCTCGACTCGTAACGGTCGCGATTCAGAAGCTAAACGTCTGGGCGTAAAACGTTTCGGCGGTGAAGCAGTTCTGGCAGGTAGCATCATCGTTCGTCAACGTGGTACTAAATTCCACGCTGGTACCAACGTTGGTTGCGGCCGTGACCACACTCTGTTCGCTTTGACTGACGGTAAAGTCAAGTTCGAAGTTAAAGGCCCGAAAAACCGTAAATTCATCAGCATCGTTGCTGAATAAGTTTTTCGCGTCCCGGTAACGGATGAAAGCCCCGCAACACGTTGCGGGGCTTTTTACATTCGTCTACCGGAAAATTTTTGCAGGGAAACAGGCATGAAGCAGCAGGCTGGGATTGGCATTATTCTGGCGCTTACCACCGCAATGTGTTGGGGAGCGTTGCCGATTGCAATGAAACAGGTTCTCGAGGTGATGGCGCCGCCTACGGTGGTCTTTTATCGCTTCCTGATGGCCAGCATTGGGCTTGGCGCGATCCTCGCGATCAAAGGCAAACTGCCGCCGATGCGAATTTTTCGCAAGCCGCGCTGGCTGGTGTTATTAGCGATTGCCACCGGCGGTCTGTTCGGTAACTTCATCCTGTTTAGTTCTTCCCTGCAATACCTCAGCCCCACGGCTTCTCAGGTCATCGGCCAGCTATCGCCGGTGGGGATGATGGTGGCTAGCGTCGTAATTCTGAAAGAGCGCATGCGCGGCACCCAGGTGGTGGGCGCGTTGATGCTGCTCAGCGGGCTGGTGATGTTCTTCAATACCAGTCTGATTGAAATCTTTACCCGCCTGACGGACTACACGTGGGGGGTAATTTTCGGCGTTGCTGCCGCTACGGTGTGGGTAAGCTACGGCGTCGCGCAAAAGGTGTTATTGCGCCGTCTGGCATCACAGCAGATACTATTTTTGCTGTACACTTTGTGTACGATTGCATTACTGCCGCTTGCTGAGCCCGGAGTGATTTCCCGGTTAAGCAGCTGGCAACTGGCATGCCTGATTTTTTGCGGGCTGAATACCCTGGTCGGCTACGGGGCTCTGGCGGAAGCCATGGCGCGCTGGCAGGCGGCGCAGGTCAGCGCGTTAATCACCTTGACGCCACTGTTTACGCTACTGTTTTCTGATTTATTATCAATGGCCTGGCCCGATGTTTTCGCCAGACCGATGTTAAACCTGATTGGTTATCTCGGTGCGTTTGTCGTGGTTGCGGGCGCGATGTATTCCGCCATCGGTCATCGTCTTTGGGGACGTTGGCGTAAGCGAGAGGCGGTAGTACCGCTGCCCCGCTCAGGCGAATGATTTACGGAGAGTAAAATGAAGTTTGTAGATGAAGCAACGATCCTGGTCGTAGCAGGTGACGGCGGCAATGGTTGCGTAAGCTTCCGCCGCGAAAAGTATATTCCGAAAGGCGGTCCGGACGGCGGCGATGGCGGCGATGGCGGCGATGTCTGGCTGGAAGCGGACGAGAACCTGAACACCCTGATCGACTACCGTTTTGAAAAATCGTTCCGCGCCGAACGTGGGCAGAATGGTCAAAGCCGCGACTGTACCGGTAAGCGCGGTAAAGACGTGACGGTAAAAGTGCCGGTCGGCACCCGGGTTATCGATCAGGGCACCGGCGAGACCATGGGCGATATGACCAAACACGGTCAGCGTCTGATGGTGGCGAAAGGCGGCTGGCACGGTTTGGGCAACACCCGTTTCAAATCGTCCGTTAACCGTACGCCGCGTCAGAAAACCATGGGTACCCCGGGTGATAAACGCGACCTGCAGCTGGAGCTGATGCTGTTGGCCGATGTCGGGATGCTGGGCATGCCGAACGCCGGCAAATCCACCTTCATCCGTGCGGTCTCCGCCGCCAAGCCGAAAGTGGCTGACTATCCGTTTACCACCCTGGTGCCAAGCCTGGGCGTGGTGCGTATGGACAATGAAAAGAGCTTCGTAGTTGCCGATATCCCGGGGCTGATTGAAGGCGCAGCGGAAGGGGCTGGCCTCGGTATCCGCTTCCTCAAGCACCTCGAGCGCTGCCGCGTACTGCTGCACCTCATCGATATCGATCCGATCGACGGCTCCGATCCGGTTGAGAATGCGCGCATTATCATCGGCGAGCTGGAGAAATACAGCGAGAAGCTAGCCTCCAAACCACGCTGGTTAGTTTTCAACAAGATTGACCTGATGGACAAGGCCGAAGCCGAAGCCAAAGCCAAAGCGATTGCCGAAGCGCTGGGTTGGGAAGAGAAATTCTACCTGATCTCCGCGGCCAGCCAGCAGGGCGTGAAAGAGCTGTGCTGGGACGTGATGACCTTCATCATCGAAAACCCGATCGTGCAGGCGGAAGAAGAGCAGAAGCCGGAGAAAGTCGAGTTTATGTGGGACGATTATCACCGTCAGCAGCTTGAAGAGGTCGAAGCCGAAGCAGAAGATGACGAAGACTGGGATGACGACTGGGATGAGGACGACGAAGAAGGCGTCGAATTCATCTACAAACGCTAATCCTGACTTCTCTGGATCAAAAAGGGCCGCATCTGATGCGGCCCTTTTGTTTTAATTGTTCTGGTACAAATCTTTATACAAGCGGCTTTCAAAGCGGACCAGTGGGATGCGGCGATTGCGCTGATCAGCTGGCTCCACGGCGTATCCGGAGAGATATTGCACGAAGGCCACCTTTTGTCCGCTGGCGGTAGTGATGAAGCCTGCGAGGTTATAAACCCCCTGGAGCGACCCGGTTTTCGCCGAAACTTTACCATCGACGCCCGCCTGATGAAGACCGGCGCGATACTGCAGCGATCCGTCATGGCCCGCCAGCGGCAGCATGGAGATGAAGTTGAGCTCGGTATCGTGCTGGGCGATATACTGCAGCACCTGCATCATGGTCGCCGGGGCGATCAGGTTGTGGCGCGACAGGCCAGAGCCGTCGGCGATGATAGTGTTGCCGAGATCGACCCCAGCCTGTTGACGCAGGATCTGCCGTACGGCATCGGAGCCCGCCCGCCAGGTGCCAGGTACGCCGAACCGGGCGTGGCCGATGGTGCGAAAGACGGTGTCGGCAATCATGTTGTCTGACTTCTTCAGCATGATCCGCAGCAGATCGTGCAGCGGAGCCGACTGGCTGGTTGCCAGCACGGTGCCGGGCTCATTGGCCAGCGTCTGGCGCAGCAGCGTGCCGCTGTAGGTGATCCCCGCCTGGGCCAGCTCGGCTTTGAGGATCGCTCCGGCATAGCTGGCGCCATCCTGAATGGCGAAGGCCAGAGGCAGCGGCTCGCTACGCTGCGGCAGGCAGCCGGTGAGAGTATAGCGATTGAGATCGCCCGGCACCACGTCGAGCTCGCAATACTGGGCTTCCGATGAGCCACGCGCCAGCGTTCGTACCTGGCTGAACATGGTGACCGGATAATAGGATGCAACGCGAATGAAGGCGACATCGCCCGGTTTCTGCGCGCTATACAGCGAGACAGAGAAGCAGTTACGGTCGACAATCGCCGCCGCCGGCGGGGCGCTGAAGCACTGCGTCAGGTCGTTCCACGGCCAGCCGGGCGCTTTGTCATGGCTGGCGAAGACCGAGGTATCGATGAGCACATTGCCTTCGATACGCTGCACGCCGGCTTTTTTCAGCGTCGCCACCATATTGCGAATATCCTGCCGTTTAAGCGTCGGATCGCCGCCGAAGCGTGCAATCAGGTCGCCTTTCAGCACGCCGCCGTCAAGGGAACCTTTGGTTTCCAGCGTGGTGGTAAAGCGAAAATCGGGCCCCAGTTGCAGCAGTGCCGCCAACGCGGTGATGACCTTTTGCGTACTGGCCGGGAGCGCCATTTGCTGGCTGTGATAGTCGATTTCCGGCGTCGATGCGCCGACCTTTTGCGCCATAAAGGCAAGGTTCGCACCGGCGGGAAGCTGGTTGATGTACTCGTCAATATTCGCCGCCTGAGCGCTAAGCGCTATACCGGCGGTCAATCCGATGATAAATCTGGGAAATCGCATAATCTCGCGCTAACAACCTGAAGCCAGGCCGTCATACTACGGTGCAACGCCCAGTAAAGTAAACGATGACCCATAATGAACTTCGGGGTAAAATACCCATCAAATGAAAAATTGCTGCTGACCTGGGGAGTGTTTCCCGGGTCGGTTTCTTTTTGCTCGTGTCCTGCCCGTGGGCAGGACAGGTGGCGGAGCGGAGCTATCCGTTCCCTGAAGGAATGATAAAGAGGTATAACTAATGCAAGCGATTCCGATGACCTTACGTGGCGCTGAAAAACTGCGCGAAGAACTGGATTATCTGAAGTCTGTGCGTCGTCCTGAAATCATTGCCGCTATTGCTGAGGCCCGTGAACACGGCGATCTGAAAGAGAATGCCGAGTATCACGCCGCGCGTGAGCAGCAGGGTTTCTGCGAGGGGCGTATCAAGGATATCGAAGCGAAGCTGTCTAACGCGCAGGTTATCGATATCACCAAAATGCCGAACAACGGCCGGGTGATTTTTGGTTCTACCGTCAGCGTGCTGAACCTCGATACCGACGAGGAACAGACCTACCGCATCGTGGGCGATGACGAAGCTGATTTTAAGCAGAATCTGATCTCCGTGAACTCGCCGATCGCCCGCGGTCTGATCGGCAAAGAGCAGGATGACGTCGTGACTATCCGTACCCCGGGGGGGGAAGTGGAATACGAAATTACCAAGGTTGAATACCTGTAAGGCGTATTTCCCGCTACGATGTTTATAGATTGTAAAGAAAGGAAAAAGGCCGCATAGCGGCCTTTTATCAACGTCAGGAGCATGGCATTTTGCTCGCCTGGCCGCAGAAATCCCTCGTTTTACACAAAGTTGTGTCGAGATTCAGGATATTCTTAGCGTGGCAGCGAGATTTTACGCTCTGGCGTTGGGCGGTACAGAACCAGCGTTTTACCGATGACCTGTACGTTACAGGCGCCGGTTTCGCGTACGATGGCTTCCACGATCAAGGCTTTTGTTTCGCGATCTTCTGAGGCGATCTTCACCTTGATGAGTTCATGGTGCCCTAACGCTTGTTCGATCTCGGCCAGTACCCCTTCGGTCAAACCATTGTTGCCAAGCATAACTACCGGCTTGAGCGGATGTGCCAGACCTTTCAGGTGCTGTTTTTGTTTAGTACTCAGATTCATCGTATTTTTTTGCTTACGTTGGGATTGAAAACGGGTCATTCTACCGCCATCTCCCATATATCGCCAAACTACCGCGTCGATTTTTACGCAGTAAAGTACGATGAACCCGAACGGGAATGTTAAATGACAGGTAAAAAGCGTTCTGCCAGCTCAAGCCGCTGGCTTCAGGAACACTTTAGCGATAAATATGTTCAACAGGCACAGAAAAAGGGGTTACGTTCCCGTGCCTGGTTTAAACTTGATGAAATACAGCAAAGTGACAAAATTTTTAAGCCGGGGATGACGGTAGTCGACCTCGGTGCTGCTCCCGGTGGCTGGTCGCAGTATGCGGTCACGCAGATCGGCAACAGCGGCCGCATCATCGCTTGCGATCTTTTACCAATGGATCCAATCGTTGGTGTGGACTTCCTTCAGGGCGATTTTCGTGATGAATTAGTCCTGAAAGCGTTACTTGAGCGAGTGGGCGACAGTAAAGTCCAAGTTGTCATGTCCGATATGGCGCCGAATATGTGCGGAACACCGGCGGTGGATATTCCCCGGGCTATGTATCTGGTAGAACTGGCGCTTGAAATGTCTCGTGATGTATTAGCGCCAGGTGGTAGTTTTGTAGTGAAGGTGTTCCAGGGCGAAGGCTTCGATGAGTATCTTCGAGAAATTCGCTCCCTGTTTACGAAGGTCAAAGTTCGTAAGCCGGACTCTTCCCGCGCTCGTTCGCGTGAAGTGTATATTGTAGCGACCGGGCGTAAACCATAACCGGCAGATTTCAAACGAAAGTTTGAAAGAAACTGGATATAGAGTATCCTGACGCTGTTTTTAACACAGTTGTAATAAGAGGTTAATCCCTTGAGTGACATGGCGAAAAACCTAATACTCTGGCTGGTCATTGCCGTTGTGCTGATGTCAGTATTCCAGAGCTTTGGGCCCAGCGAGTCGAATGGCCGCAAGGTGGATTATTCTACCTTCCTGCAAGAGGTCAATCAGGACCAGGTTCGCGAAGCGCGTATCAACGGACGTGAGATCAACGTTACCAAGAAAGATAGTAACCGTTACACGACTTACATTCCGGTTAACGATCCGAAGCTGCTCGATAACCTGTTGACTAAAAACGTCAAAGTTGTTGGCGAACCACCAGAAGAGCCGAGCCTGCTGGCTTCCATCTTCATCTCCTGGTTCCCAATGCTGCTGCTGATCGGCGTCTGGATCTTCTTTATGCGGCAAATGCAGGGCGGCGGCGGGAAGGGCGCGATGTCCTTCGGCAAAAGCAAAGCCCGTATGTTGACGGAAGACCAGATCAAAACCACTTTTGCAGACGTTGCCGGGTGTGACGAAGCGAAAGAGGAAGTCGGCGAGCTGGTAGAATACCTGCGTGAGCCGAGCCGCTTCCAGAAACTGGGCGGTAAAATCCCGAAAGGCGTCCTGATGGTCGGCCCTCCGGGTACCGGTAAAACGCTGCTGGCGAAAGCGATCGCTGGTGAAGCGAAGGTACCGTTCTTTACCATTTCCGGTTCTGACTTCGTCGAAATGTTCGTCGGTGTGGGCGCTTCTCGTGTGCGTGACATGTTCGAACAGGCTAAGAAAGCAGCGCCTTGCATCATCTTCATCGATGAAATCGACGCCGTCGGCCGCCAGCGTGGCGCAGGCCTGGGCGGTGGTCACGATGAACGTGAGCAGACCCTGAACCAGATGCTGGTTGAGATGGACGGCTTCGAAGGTAACGAAGGTATCATCGTTATCGCGGCGACTAACCGTCCGGACGTTCTTGACCCCGCGCTGTTGCGTCCGGGCCGTTTTGACCGCCAGGTGGTGGTTGGCCTGCCGGATGTTCGCGGTCGTGAGCAGATCCTGAAAGTGCATATGCGTCGCGTTCCGCTGGCGCCGGATATCGATGCGGCAATCATTGCGCGCGGTACCCCGGGCTTCTCCGGTGCGGATCTGGCCAACCTGGTCAACGAAGCGGCGCTGTTTGCTGCCCGCGGCAACAAACGCGTTGTGTCGATGGTTGAGTTCGAGAAAGCGAAAGACAAAATCATGATGGGTGCGGAACGTCGCTCCATGGTGATGACGGAAGCGCAGAAAGAGTCTACTGCTTATCATGAAGCGGGCCACGCGATTATTGGTCGCCTGGTGCCGGAGCACGATCCGGTGCATAAAGTGACGATTATCCCGCGCGGTCGTGCGCTGGGTGTGACCTTCTTCCTGCCGGAAGGCGATGCAATCAGCGCCAGCCGTCAGAAACTGGAAAGCCAGATCTCCACCCTGTACGGCGGTCGTCTGGCGGAAGAGATTATCTACGGTCCGGAACATGTTTCTACCGGTGCGTCCAACGATATTAAAGTGGCGACGAACCTGGCGCGTAACATGGTGACCCAGTGGGGCTTCTCCGACAAACTCGGTCCGCTGCTGTATGCGGAAGAAGAGGGTGAAGTCTTCCTCGGCCGTAGCGTCGCGAAAGCGAAGCATATGTCCGATGAAACCGCGCGTATCATCGACCAGGAAGTGAAATCGCTGATTGAGCGTAACTACGGTCGTGCTCGCCAGCTGCTGAACGACAACATGGACATTCTGCACGCGATGAAAGATGCGCTCATGAAGTATGAGACCATCGATGCGCCGCAGATTGACGACCTGATGGCTCGTCGCGAAGTTCGTCCGCCAGCGGGTTGGGAAGAACCTGGTTCTTCTAACAACTCTGACAACAATGGCACGCCTCGTGCGCCGCGTCCGGTTGATGAACCGCGTACGCCGAACCCGGGCAACACCATGTCAGAGCAGCTGGGCGACAAGTAAGCTACCGCTGTTGATGCTTGTTTAACCTTAAAACCCCGGGCGTCCGCTCCGGGGTTTTTCTTTTTTAACCTCTTCAGTCTCAGGGATTTTGTGATGAAACTTGTAGCCCAGGGCTCAACCCTCGATCTCTCTCACCCCCACGTGATGGGTATTCTAAATGTGACGCCTGACTCCTTCTCCGATGGCGGCGTCCATAATTCGCTGATTGAGGCGGTGAAGCATGCCAATCTGATGATCAACGCCGGCGCGACCATCATTGATATCGGCGGTGAATCGACGCGGCCAGGGGCGGCTGAGGTTAGTGTGGAAGAGGAGCTTGCGCGGGTGATACCGGTGGTTGAAGCCATTGCCCAGCGCTTTGAGGTATGGATCTCAGTGGATACCTCCAAGGCGGAGGTTATTCGCCAATCGGCCAGGGCCGGGGCGCATATCATCAACGATATTCGTTCGCTGACCGAGCCCGGCGCGCTGCAGGCCGCCGCGGAAACCGGACTGCCGGTGTGTCTGATGCATATGCAGGGACAACCAAAAACCATGCAGGAGGCGCCGAAGTATGAGGACGTCTTCGCCGATGTTGAGCGTTTTTTTAATGAGCACATTGTGCGCTGCGAACAGGCAGGGATCGCAAAAGAAAAATTGCTGCTCGACCCGGGATTCGGTTTCGGTAAAAATCTCTCCCACAATTACCAACTGTTGGCCAGGCTTGGGGAGTTTCATCACTTTGGTCTGCCGCTGCTGGTCGGTATGTCACGTAAGTCGATGGTAGGTCAGTTGCTGAACGTCGGGCCGTCGGAGCGGCTGAACGGCAGCCTGGCGTGTGCCGTCATTGCAGCAATGCAGGGCGCGCAGATTATCCGCGTCCATGATGTCAAAGAAACGGTAGAAGCGCTGCGCGTGGTGGAAGCCACCCTCGCCGCTAAGGGAAAAAAACGTTATGAGTAACCGCAAGTATTTTGGCACCGATGGTATTCGTGGCCGCGTCGGCGATGCGCCGATCACTCCGGAGTTTGTGCTCAAGCTGGGCTGGGCGGCGGGCAAAGTGTTAGCGCGTCACGGTTCGCGTAAAATTATCATCGGCAAGGATACCCGTATTTCGGGCTATATGCTGGAATCGGCGCTGGAAGCTGGACTGGCGGCAGCGGGGCTCTCTGCGTCGTTCACCGGGCCTATGCCGACACCGGCCATCGCCTACCTGACGCGCGCCTTCCGCGCCGAGGCGGGGATTGTTATCTCTGCTTCACATAACCCTTTCTACGACAACGGCATTAAATTCTTCTCCATTGAGGGCACCAAGCTGCCGGATGATGTCGAAGAGGCGATTGAAGCCGAAATGGAGAAAGAGCTCACCTGCGTGGATTCGGCTGAGCTGGGCAAAGCCAGCCGTATCGTCGATGCGGCGGGGCGCTACATTGAATTTTGTAAGGGTACCTTTCCCAACGAACTGAGCCTGGGAACGCTGAAAGTGGTGGTGGATTGCGCGCACGGCGCGACCTATCACATCGCCCCTAATGTCTTCCGCGAGCTGGGAGCCCAGGTTATCGCGATGGGCTGCGAGCCAGACGGTCTCAACATCAACGAAGAGGTCGGCGCCACTGACGTGCGGGCGCTGCAGGCGCGCGTGCTGGCGGAAAAAGCCGATCTGGGTATTGCCTACGACGGCGATGGCGATCGGGTGATTATGGTTGACCACGAAGGCAATAAAGTCGATGGCGACCAGATCCTCTATATCATAGCCCGGGAAGGATTGCGTCAGGGGCAGCTGCGCGGTGGCGCCGTCGGCACGCTGATGAGTAATATGGGGCTGGAGCTGGCGCTCAAGCAGTTAGGCATCCCGTTTGCCCGCGCGAAGGTCGGTGACCGCTATGTACTGGAGATGCTCCAGGAAAAAGGCTGGCGCATCGGTGCGGAAAACTCCGGCCATGTGATCCTGCTGGATAAAACCACCACCGGCGATGGCATTGTTGCCAGCCTGCAGGTGGTCGCGGCGATGGTCCGCAACCACATGAGCCTGCATGACCTGTGCAGCGGGATGAAAATGTTCCCTCAGCTGCTGGTGAATGTCCGCTTTACCGAGGGCAGCGGTAACCCGCTGGAGAATGAGCACGTCAAAGCGGTGACCGCGGAAGTGGAGGCGGCGTTAGGAAAACGCGGCCGTGTCCTGCTGCGTAAATCGGGTACGGAGCCGCTGATCCGCGTGATGGTGGAAGGCGAGCATGAAGATCAGGTGCACGAGTTTGCGCACCGCATCGCTGAGGCGGTAAAAAGCGTTTAGCTTTGCCGGCTAAGTGGTTAAAAAGGCGGCGCTTGCCGCCTTTTTTATGATCGAAAATTGGCTTTTTGCTGTTTTTTTCTGCAGTTGATACAATGTGTCGAAATTGCCCTTGCGAAGGTCATTCGCTTTGGTTAGTATTCACACCCGCTTCAGTGGGAAACGTTAAAACGTCCCGCTTTATTGGTCGAAGCACTTGGTATGCGGCGAATCCGCAAGGAACAGGTTGATTATGTACGAAGCTCTTTTGGTTGTTTTCCTTATTGTAGCGATTGGCCTTGTAGGTCTGGTTATGCTGCAGCAAGGTAAAGGCGCTGATATGGGAGCCTCCTTCGGTGCAGGCGCTTCCGGCACACTGTTTGGGTCCAGCGGTTCTGGCAACTTTATGACCCGTATGACCGGCATCCTGGCTGCGCTGTTCTTCATCATCAGTCTGGCGCTGGGTAATATCAACAGCAACAAGACCAGTAAAGGAAGTGAGTGGGATAATCTGAGCGCGCCGAAAACGGAGCAAACTCAGCCAACTGCGCCGGCTCAGCCGACCAGCGATATCCCGCACTAAGTATTCTGTACCGAGGTGGTGGAATTGGTAGACACGCTACCTTGAGGTGGTAGTGCCCTAACGGGCTTGTGGGTTCGAGTCCCATCCTCGGTACCAATATTCCAGAAAAAAGACGCTGAAAAGCGTCTTTTTTTGTTTTTGTCCCCGCTGGCCATTTATTTATAAACATCTCTTCGCTGGTTGCCTCCTTTTACTGTCGTTAAAGTCGCCTCGTCAAATTAACAGAGGTGAAGTGACACAATGAACAAGATCGGGTTGCTTATCGTCGCCGGCGTGCTCGGTTTAGCTGGGTGCAGTTCAACATCGCCCTCCCAAACGGTGGAGACGATTAATGCGCTAACCGTACCGGTATCGCCCAGTGAGTCTGGGACTACAGCGAATCATGCCCAGGCGGTGAGGCGCTATTTCCAGGACAATACGGCACTGATTAGTCGCCTTAACCATTCGTTGAAAAGTCATTATCTGCAGGACGTGGAGCGCCGCGATGTGTTCGACAGACACAGCGAGGCGTATAAGGTGTATGGCGCCCTGACCCGCCTGGAGCAGATGGCGTCCATGAATGAGGTTTACCGCAAAGAGAATAATGTTGCGGGCCTACAAGAGATCAACCGCGTACTGAAAAGCGTGCCGCTGACCAGCTGAGAATGAAACAGGGACTGCCGACCGGCAATCCCTGTGAAGAGTTAAAAGTGGAAGTTAACCCCGGCGTAAGCGCCGTCGGCCAGCGTGTTATCGCGATTGCCATCTTTCCCTGCCATATCAATATAGCGATAGCCAGCTTCGATATTCAGAGACGGGAGCACGTTAAGGCGTACCCCGGCATTGGCCTCCACATAATCCTCAACGCCGCTGGACATTGAGTCCGGTGAGTAATAGCCCTCGCCGAAAAGCGTGAAATACTGACCAAGGGGGAGTTCAGCGCCACCACCGGCGGCGATGGCGTAACCTTCATCACCATCTTTTGGATTCAGATAGACCGCCTTACCGCCCAGGGTCATCAGAAAAGGGCCAAGGTTAAAGTTATAACCCATTCCCAGTCCTACACTATCTCCGTCGTTGTCGCTATGGGCCCACTGAGAACTGAACGTCATACCCGGTTCCCCGGCGCCAAAGCTGGCGGACAGATTGGTAAACTCGGCGCCAGCTTCTCCATGCAGGTTAACGGCTGCGCAGGCAGCGCTGCTGGCTCCCAAAGCGATCGTTACGGCAACCATTTTTGCAGCAATAGACTTCATTATTAAATTCCTTCAGATAAAAAAAAGCCCGATATGGGCGTTCGGGCATAATTAACGGGTTCGTGCATCTCATTGTTATGGTCGCGGCAGGCGAGGGGGCAACTCTCGCTACCGCCGCACACGTCTGGCCGATTTCCGCTGGCATATCCTGAGCCGGTGCAGACCCGGCGGTTAACGCCGTTTGTGGTCGTCTGCTGGCGAACTCAGTAATAGATTGTCTTCCGGGAAACCCAGGCGCTTAGCATAAAATTTTTGTTCTTTTAGCGGTAACGGTTATTGGTTTAAATTTAAACATCTTCCCCGCTGCAGCAAATAACAATAAATGATAGGAGGAGTGCGGGTCAGAATTTTTCAGGAAGTGAGACGATATTTTGTAAATAACCGCCGCGGGCAAAGGTAATATAACCGCCTTTCTTTAATGCTGACAATACATTGAGAATACTGCTACGCGACAGAAGGGTCCTGTCCTGAATATACTCAAGAATAGATACTCGCTGTCGGGTCTCTTCGCTTAATAGCATCATCTCCAGCAAATGGTTACGGATGACCGAATAGGTACGCTGCTGCAGGACCAGATCGTCACGATACACCATATACGAGGTATGATAAGCCAACAGGCTGGTCACCTCTTCCCACAGGTTATGCTGACGAAAAAGCGCCGAAGCCAGGTCATAGTCGATCCGTAGCAGTTCGCATGATACCTCGGCTCGCAGGCTGTGGCTGCGGCTGGGCTGCAGCATTTCCGCCACGCCGAAAAGATGCGGCTCATAGACGGTCACCATCAGTAGCCTGTCGGAATTACGAATAATCGACAGCTCGCCTTTTTTAAAAATAAAGAGCTGGGTTTTGCCTTTATATTCCCATGTCAGTCTTTTTCTGGCGATCGCGTTAACGGGGGTCGCGTGTGGCTCAAGTACATCGATCAGTCGGTCAATGGTCTTTTGCGGCCTGATCGGCGGTTTAATATTCATGATGTGTATCACCAGATATGAATTAATCAATTGAGGCTATTATAGTCAACAGTTTTGCTGGTCTGGCGATAAGGAAAAAATGCGTCATGGCATTTTTTTTACGTTGGTGGGTCATTCAAAATAAAAAGCCGGCGGTGAGCCGCCGGCGGAAAGCAACATTGTCAGGCGATTATTTGCCTTTGTTTTCCAGATTTTCAACCTGCGGTAAACCGGTTGCCGAGGAGGCGCTCAGCAGGCCAGACTGTGCATAGCCGAACAGCTTCTCGCGGGTATCGGTGATGTCCAGATTACGCATGGTCAGCTGGCCGATACGGTCTTCGGCAGTAAACATGGAATCGCCTTTTTCCATGGTCAGACGCTCCGCTTTATAGGTCAGGTTGTCTGATACCGTATTGAGGATCGAGTAGTCGTTACCGCGACGCAGTTCGAGGGTGACTTCGCCGGTGATCTGGCTGGCGACCCAGCGCTGCAGCGAATCACGCAGCATCAGCGCCTGGGAATCAAACCAGCGGCCCTGATACAGCAGGCGGCCCAACTGGCGACCGTGGGCGTGATATTGCTCAATCGTATCTTCGTTATGGATACCGGTCAGCAAACGCTCGTAGGCAATATGCAGCAGCGCCATCCCCGGAGCTTCATAAATGCCGCGGCTTTTCGCTTCGATAATCCGGTTTTCAATCTGGTCGCTCATGCCCAGGCCGTGACGACCGCCGATGCGGTTGGCTTCCAGCATCATCTCGACGTCATCGGCAAAGGTTTTACCATTCAGCGCCACCGGATGGCCCTGCTCAAAGCGTACGGTGACCTCTTCCGCAGGGATCTTCACGTTTTCGTCCCAGAACTTCACGCCCATAATCGGGTTGACGATCTTGACGCTGGAGTTCAGGAATTCGAGATCTTTCGCTTCATGGGTCGCGCCGAGCATATTGGAGTCGGTGGAGTAGGCTTTCTCGACCGACATCTTGTAATCAAAGCCGCAGGCGATCATAAATTCGGACATTTCGTGACGACCGCCGAGCTCATTGATAAAGTCGCTGTCCAGCCACGGTTTGTAAATCTGCAGTTCAGCGTTGGTCAGCAGGCCGTAACGATAGAAACGTTCGATATCGTTGCCTTTATAGGTGCTGCCATCGCCCCAAATGTTAACGCCGTCTTCTTTCATCGCCGCCACCAGCATGGTGCCGGTGACCGCGCGGCCTAGCGGCGTGGTGTTGAAGTAGGTCAACCCACCAGTGGTGTTATGGAAAGCGCCACACTGAATCGCGGCGATCCCTTCTGCGACCAGCTGTTTGCGGCAGTCGATCAGACGGGCGCCTTCAGCGCCGTACTCTTTCGCGCGGCGCGGGATAGCATCGTAGTCGTCTTCGTCCGGTTGACCCAGGTTAGCGGTATATGCATAAGGCACGGCGCCTTTTTTGCGCATCCATAACAGCGCGGCGCTGGTATCCAGTCCACCAGAGAAAGCGATACCAATACGTTGACCAACCGGGAGATGCTTGAGAATCGTCGTCATAAAATAAAACCCTGCTCGATAGACTGTGGTGAGTTCGACCCAACAACCTTGACTGCATTTTTATGCATTAATTGTGAGTATTCATTTAACCATCTTTTACTGGCGACAGGAAGTACTTCATCATCTTTTTGCTAAAAAAGCCTGAAATACCAGCACAAACGGCAATCGGGGGCGCTAAAAAGCATGTTGACAAAATATACTAATCGCCGTTACAATTCATCTCGATTTTATGTCCCGTCTTCGGTACCAAATCCCAGCAGTATTTGCGTCTTTTGCTCAAAAAGAGTAAAATATGCCACGTTTCAGGCGCGGGGTGGAGCAGCCTGGTAGCTCGTCGGGCTCATAACCCGAAGGTCGTCGGTTCAAATCCGGCCCCCGCAACCACTTTCCCATTAAGTACTTTTTCAAATATACTGTGAGGACTAGGTGTCCTTCGTAGCCGAATTTGAAAGAATTCTTGCGGAAGGTGTTCCAGATCGCCATGGCGATCTCAGGGTTCAGTTATCTAAAGCCCCGATTTATCGGGGTTTTTTGTTATCTGACTTCAGAATAACTGGGCTATACGCCCTTTTTTTATGTCTTGGGGGTGGGTTTGTCCACATTAGAGCAAAAATTGACAGAGATGCTCGCTGCGCCGGTTGAAGCGCTTGGCTTTGAGCTGGTCGGCATCGAATTTATTCGCGGTCGCACATCCACACTGCGCATCTATATTGATAGTGAAGATGGCATCAACGTTGATGATTGTGCTGATGTGAGCCACCAGGTAAGCGCCGTCATGGATGTCGAAGACCCGATCACTGTCGCTTACAACCTGGAAGTCTCTTCGCCTGGTCTTGACCGTCCGATGTTCACCGCCGAACACTATCAACGTTTCACCGGCGAAGAAGTTGCGCTGGTGCTGCGCATGGCGGTTCAGAACCGCCGCAAATGGCAGGGCATTATCAAAGCGGTAGACGGTGAGATGATCACGGTAACCGTCGAAGGCAAAGATGAAGTGTTCGCGCTGAGTAACATCCAGAAGGCGAACCTGGTTCCCCACTTTTAACAGTCTGGATTGAGGTGAAAGGCCCCGATGAACAAAGAAATTTTGGCTGTTGTTGAAGCCGTTTCCAACGAAAAAGCGCTGCCGCGTGAGAAAATTTTCGAAGCGCTGGAAAGCGCGCTGGCAACGGCCACCAAGAAAAAATACGAACAAGAGATCGACGTTCGCGTTGAAATCGACCGCAAGAGCGGCGATTTCGATACCTTCCGTCGTTGGCTGGTTGTAGAAGAAGTCACCCAGCCGACGCGCGAGATCACGCTGGAAGCAGCGCGTTTCGAAGATGAAAGCATGAACGTCGGCGAATATGTCGAAGATCAGATCGAATCTGTCACCTTCGACCGTATCACCACCCAGACCGCTAAGCAGGTTATCGTGCAGAAAGTCCGCGAAGCCGAGCGCGCGATGGTGGTCGATCAGTTCCGCGAGCACGAAGGTGAGATCATCACCGGCGTGGTGAAAAAAGTGAACCGCGACAATATCACACTGGATCTGGGTAACAACGCTGAAGCCGTGATCCTGCGTGAAGATATGCTGCCGCGTGAAAACTTCCGTCCGGGCGACCGCATTCGCGGCGTACTGTACGCTGTCCGTCCGGAAGCGCGTGGCGCCCAGCTGTTCGTCACCCGTTCCAAACCTGAGATGCTGATCGAACTGTTCCGCATCGAAGTGCCGGAAATCGGTGAAGAAGTGCTGGAGATCAAAGCGGCGGCTCGCGATCCGGGCTCTCGTGCCAAAATCGCGGTGAAAACCAACGACAAGCGCATCGACCCGGTTGGCGCTTGCGTCGGTATGCGCGGTGCGCGTGTGCAGGCCGTGTCGACTGAGCTGGGTGGTGAACGCATCGATATCGTCCTGTGGGATGATAACCCGGCGCAGTTCGTGATTAACGCTATGGCGCCGGCAGACGTCGCGTCCATCGTGGTGGATGAAGATAAACACACCATGGATATCGCGGTAGAAGCGGGCAACCTGGCGCAGGCGATCGGCCGTAACGGTCAGAACGTCCGCCTGGCTTCACAGCTCAGCGGCTGGGAACTCAACGTCATGACCGTTGACGATCTGCAGGCTAAGCACCAGGCGGAAGCGCATGCCGCTATCGATACCTTCACCAAATATCTTGATATTGATGAAGATTTCGCGACAGTGCTGGTTGAAGAAGGCTTCTCCTCGCTGGAAGAGCTGGCCTATGTGCCGATGAAAGAACTGCTGGAAATCGACGGTCTGGATGAAGCCACCGTTGAAGCACTTCGTGAGCGTGCGAAAAACGCACTGACTACGCTGGCGCTGGCTCAGGAAGAAAGCCTGGGAGATAACAAACCTGCCGATGATCTGTTGAATCTCGAAGGTCTGGATCGTGCCCTGGCATTCAAACTGGCTGCCCGTGGTGTTTGTACGCTGGAAGATCTCGCCGAGCAGGGCGTTGATGACCTGGCTGATATCGAAGGGATGACCGACGAGAAAGCTGGCGAGCTCATCATGGCCGCTCGCAACATTTGTTGGTTCGGCGACGAAGCGTAATAAACTGTAGCAGGAAGGAACAGCATGACAGATGTGACTATTAAAGCGCTGGCCTCAGAGATTCAGACCTCTGTGGATCGCCTGATACAGCAATTTGCTGACGCAGGCATCCGCAAATCGGCTGATGATTCTGTGACCTCGCAAGAGAAACAAACTTTGTTGACGCACCTGAACCGTGAACACGGCTCGGCGCCAGACAAGCTGACGTTACAGCGTAAGACGCGCAGTACGTTGAATATTCCAGGTACCGGTGGAAAGAGTAAATCGGTACAAATCGAAGTCCGCAAGAAACGCACCTTTGTGAAACGCGATCCGCAAGAGGCTGAACGCCTGGCCGCGGAAGAGCAGGCGCAGCGTGAAGCGGAAGAGCAGGCCCGTCGTGAAGCTGAAGAAGCAGCGAAACGCGAGGCGCAATTAAAAGCTGAACGTGAGGCCGCAGAACAAGCTAAACGTGAAGTCGCTGATAAAGCGAAACGTGAAGCTGCGGAAAAAGACAAAGTGAGCAATCAACATACCGACGAAATGACCAAAACCGCCCAGGCTGAAAAGATCCGTCGCGAGAACGAAGCCGCGGAATTGAAGCGCAAATCGGAAGAAGAAGCACGCCGCAAACTTGAAGAAGAAGCGCGCCGTGTAGCGGAAGAAGCACGCCGTATGGCTGAAGAAAACGAAAAAAATTGGTCTGAAACCTCAGACAGCCCGGAAGATAGCAGCGACTATCACGTCACCACATCACAGCATGCTCGTCAGGCTGAAGATGATAACGATCGTGAAGTCGAAGGCGGTCGCGGCCGTAGCCGTAGCAGCAAAGCGGCTCGTCCGGCGAAGAAAGGCAACAAACACGCTGAATCGAAAGCTGATCGTGAAGAAGCCCGCGCGGCCGTTCGCGGCGGTAAAGGCGGTAAGCACCGTAAAGGTTCAGCTCTGCAGCAGGGCTTCCAGAAGCCAGCGCAGGCCGTTAACCGTGACGTCGTAATCGGCGAAACCATCACCGTTGGCGAACTGGCTAACAAGATGGCGGTGAAAGGTTCTCAGGTCATCAAAGCGATGATGAAGCTGGGCGCCATGGCGACCATCAACCAGGTCATCGACCAGGAAACCGCACAGCTGGTTGCCGAAGAGATGGGCCACAAAGTTATCCTGCGTCGTGAAAACGAACTGGAAGAAGCCGTAATGAGCGACCGTGACACCGGCGCGGCGGCTGAACCGCGCGCACCGGTCGTGACCATTATGGGTCACGTTGACCACGGTAAAACCTCGCTGCTGGACTACATTCGTTCTACCAAGGTTGCCTCCGGCGAAGCGGGTGGTATTACCCAGCACATCGGTGCTTACCACGTCGAAACCGACAACGGCATGATCACCTTCCTGGATACCCCGGGCCACGCCGCGTTTACCTCCATGCGTGCTCGTGGCGCGCAGGCGACGGATATCGTGGTTCTGGTGGTGGCGGCAGACGACGGCGTGATGCCGCAGACTATCGAAGCTATCCAGCACGCTAAAGCGGCGCAGGTACCGGTGGTAGTGGCGGTGAACAAGATCGATAAGCCAGAAGCCGATCCGGATCGCGTGAAGAACGAACTGTCCCAGTACGGCATCCTGCCGGAAGAGTGGGGCGGCGAGAGCCAGTTCGTCCACGTTTCCGCGAAAGCCGGTACCGGCATCGACGACCTGCTGGACGCGATCCTGCTGCAGGCTGAAGTTCTTGAGCTGAAAGCGGTCCGCAACGGTATGGCGAGCGGCGCGGTCATCGAATCCTTCCTTGATAAAGGTCGTGGTCCGGTAGCTACCGTTCTGGTTCGCGAAGGTACTCTGCACAAGGGCGACATTGTTCTGTGCGGCTTCGAATATGGCCGTGTGCGCGCGATGCGTGACGAACTGGGTCGCGAAGTGCTGGAAGCGGGTCCGTCCATTCCGGTGGAAATCCTCGGCCTGTCCGGTGTGCCGGCTGCCGGTGATGAAGTGACCGTAGTGCGTGACGAGAAAAAAGCGCGTGAAGTGGCGCTGTATCGTCAGGGCAAATTCCGTGAAGTTAAGCTGGCGCGTCAGCAGAAATCTAAACTGGAAAACATGTTCGCTAACATGACCGAAGGCGAAGTTCACGAAGTGAACATCGTACTGAAGGCGGACGTACAGGGTTCTGTCGAAGCGATTTCCGATTCCTTACTGAAACTGTCTACCGACGAAGTGAAAGTGAAGATCATCGGTTCCGGCGTAGGTGGTATCACCGAAACCGACGCTACCCTGGCAGCAGCATCCAACGCGATTCTGGTTGGCTTCAACGTTCGTGCCGATGCCTCTGCGCGTAAAGTTATCGAAGCGGAAAGCCTGGATCTGCGTTACTACTCCGTCATCTATAACCTGATCGACGAAGTGAAAGCGGCGATGAGCGGCATGCTGTCTCCGGAACTGAAACAGCAGATCATCGGTCTGGCTGAAGTGCGTGATGTCTTCAAATCGCCGAAATTCGGCGCCATCGCGGGCTGTATGGTTACCGAAGGGACGATCAAACGTCACAACCCAATCCGCGTCCTGCGTGACAACGTGGTTATCTATGAAGGCGAGCTGGAATCCCTGCGCCGCTTCAAAGATGACGTTAACGAAGTCCGTAACGGCATGGAATGTGGTATCGGCGTGAAGAACTACAACGACGTTCGCGTTGGCGATATGATCGAAGTGTTCGAAATCATCGAAATCCAGCGTAGCATCGATTAATCATTTGATGGCTAAGCAGCCGGGGAAGCGAAGCGCCACCCGGCAATCATTTTAAAAAGGGGCTTTTGGCCCCTTTTTTGTCTTTATTCTGGAGAACTTATTATGGCGAAAGAATTTGGTCGCCCGCAGCGTGTGGCCCAGGAGATGCAAAAAGAGATTGCCATCATCCTGCAGCGTGAAATTAAAGATCCGCGTCTGGGCATGATGACCACCGTTTCCGGTGTGGAAATGTCCCGTGACCTGGCCTATGCCAAGGTGTATGTCACCTTCCTTAACGACAAAGATGAAGCCGCGGTGAAAGCGGGCATCAAAGCGCTGCAGGAAGCTTCTGGCTTTATCCGCTCTCTGCTGGGGAAAGCGATGCGTCTGCGCATCGTACCGGAACTGACTTTCTTCTACGACAACTCACTGGTGGAAGGGATGCGTATGTCCAACCTGGTCACCAGCGTGGTGAAACACGACGATGAGCGTCGTGTGAATCCGGACGACAGCAAGGAGGACTGATGAGTCGTCCTCGTCGTCGCGGCCGCGACGTGCATGGCGTATTGTTGCTGGACAAGCCTCAGGGCGCCTCCAGTAACGATGTGCTGCAGAAAGTAAAACGTATTTATAACGCCAACCGCGCCGGACATACCGGCGCGCTGGATCCGCTGGCGACCGGTATGCTGCCGATCTGCCTTGGCGAAGCGACCAAGTTTTCCCAGTATCTGCTGGACTCCGATAAGCGTTACCGCGTGATCGCCAAACTTGGCCAGCGCACGGATACCTCCGATGCCGACGGTCAGGTGGTGGAAGAGCGCCCGCTGACCTTTAGCGACGAACAGCTGGCGGCGGCGCTGGACAGCTTCCGCGGCGAGACGCAGCAGGTGCCGTCGATGTATTCGGCGCTGAAATATCAGGGCAAGAAGCTATACGAATATGCTCGCCAGGGTATTGAAGTTCCGCGGGAAGCCCGGCCGATAACCGTCTATGAGCTGCTGTTTATTCGCCGTGAAGGCGATGAGCTGGAGCTGGAGATCCACTGCTCGAAAGGCACCTACATCCGGACGATTATCGATGATTTAGGTGAGAAGCTCGGCTGCGGCGCGCACGTGATTTTCCTGCGTCGCCTGGCGGTAAGCAAATACCCGGTCGAGCGGATGGTGACCCTCGAGCAGCTGCAGGCGCTGGTCGATGAGGCGGCGGCGCAGGATATTCCTGCCGCTCAGTTGCTTGATCCGCTGCTGATGCCGATGGACAGCCCGGCCTCGGATTACCCGCTGGTTAATATTCCAGAAACCTCCGCAGTCTACTTTAAGAACGGCAACCCGGTACGTCAGTCAGGCGCGCCGCTTAACGGGCTGGTGCGGGTGATGGAGAGCGAGTCCGGCAAGTTTCTCGGCATGGGCGAAATTGACGATGAAGGCCGCGTGGCCCCGCGTCGTCTGGTGGTGGAATACCCGGCGTAAGCGCTTTTCTTGCGATAAAAGCCTGCTACGAGTAGAATATCGCCGCTTAACGTCCGCTAACGTGTTTTAACATTTTCGGGCGTTGCATCAGGGGTCGCTGAATTAGAGATCGGCACCCTTTCTTTCTTTTAATTTTTGGAGTTATAAAATGTCTCTAAGCGTTGAAGCTAAAGCAAAAATCGTTTCTGAGTTTGGTCGTGGCGAAAACGACAGCGGTTCTACCGAAGTTCAGGTTGCACTGCTGACCGCACAGATCAACCACCTGCAGGGCCACTTTGCAGAGCACAAAAAAGATCACCACAGCCGTCGTGGTCTGCTGCGCATGGTTTCTCAGCGTCGTAAACTGCTCGACTACCTGAAACGTAAAGATGTTGCCCGTTACTCTGCGCTGATTGAGCGTCTGGGTCTGCGTCGCTAATTCTGCGAGTTTCAGAAAAAGGGGCCTGACGGCCCCTTTTTTCGACCGGGCGGCAGCAATTCATTCAAAACTCATGTATTGTTGCTAGTAATGATCTTCATGCAGAGGTTCGCGCGGCTAATGAGAGGCTTCATCCGCAGGGGCGGGTAAAGGTTGTCATTAGTCGCGAGGATGCAGAAGATCGGGTCAATAGACGCTATGTCGTGGATATGGCGTGATTTATAGATAAAAAGGATAGAATTTTGCTTAATCCGATCGTTCGTAAATTCCAGTACGGCCAGCATACCGTGACCCTGGAAACCGGCATGATGGCGCGCCAGGCAACGGCCGCTGTGATGGTTAGCATGGATGACACTGCGGTATTCGTTACCGTTGTGGGTCAGAAAAAAGCGAAGCCAGGCCAGGACTTTTTCCCGCTGACCGTTAACTACCAGGAGCGTACCTACGCTGCCGGTAAAATCCCGGGTGGTTTCTTCCGTCGTGAAGGCCGTCCAAGCGAAGGCGAAACCCTGATCGCACGTCTGATTGACCGCCCGGTTCGCCCGCTGTTCCCGGAAGGCTTCGTTAACGAAGTTCAGGTTATCGCCACCGTCGTTTCCGTTAACCCGCAGGTTAACCCAGACATCGTCGCGATGATCGGCGCTTCCGCTGCGCTGTCGCTGTCTGGTATTCCGTTCAATGGCCCAATCGGCGCTGCGCGCGTGGGTTACATCAACGACCAGTACGTACTGAACCCAACCCAGGAAGAACTGAAGTCCAGCAAACTGGACCTGGTGGTTGCCGGTACCGAAGCGGCCGTGCTGATGGTGGAATCCGAAGCGGAACTGCTGAGCGAAGACCAGATGCTGGGCGCGGTGGTCTTCGGCCACGAGCAGCAGCAGATTGTTATTCAGAACATCAACGACCTGGTGAAAGAAGCCGGTAAACCGCGTTGGGACTGGCAGCCGGAAGCGGTCAACGAAGCGCTGAACGCGCGCGTGGCTGCGCTGGCTGAATCCCGTCTGAGCGATGCTTACCGTATCACCGACAAACAAGAGCGTTACGCTCAGGTTGACGTGATCAAATCTGAAACCATCGCCACGCTGGTTGCTGAAGATGAAACCCTGGACGCTAACGAGCTGGGTGAAATCCTGCACGCCATCGAGAAAAACGTGGTTCGTAGCCGCGTACTGGCCGGCGAGCCGCGTATCGATGGCCGTGAAAAAGATATGATCCGTGGTCTGGACGTTCGTACCGGCGTTCTGCCGCGTACTCACGGTTCCGCGCTGTTCACCCGTGGCGAAACGCAGGCGCTGGTTACCGCGACTCTGGGTACCGCACGCGATGCGCAGAACATCGACGAACTGATGGGCGAGCGCACCGACTCCTTCCTGTTCCACTACAACTTCCCTCCGTACTCCGTAGGCGAAACTGGCATGGTGGGGTCTCCGAAGCGTCGTGAAATCGGTCACGGTCGTCTGGCGAAGCGCGGCGTACTGGCCGTGATGCCGACTATTGAAGAATTCCCGTACACCGTGCGCGTGGTATCGGAAATCACCGAATCTAACGGTTCCTCTTCCATGGCTTCCGTCTGCGGCGCCTCTCTGGCGCTGATGGACGCGGGCGTGCCGGTAAAAGCCGCTGTGGCGGGTATCGCAATGGGTCTGGTGAAAGAAGGCGACAACTTCGTCGTGCTGTCTGACATCCTCGGTGACGAAGACCACCTCGGCGATATGGACTTCAAAGTTGCGGGTTCCCGCGACGGTATCTCTGCGCTGCAGATGGATATCAAAATTGAAGGTATCACCAAAGAAATCATGCAGGTTGCATTGAACCAGGCTAAAGGTGCGCGTCTGCACATCCTGGGCGTGATGGAGCAGGCGATTAACGCGCCGCGCGGCGATATCTCTGAATTCGCACCGCGTATCCACACCATCAAGATCAACCCGGACAAGATCAAAGACGTTATCGGTAAAGGCGGTTCTGTTATCCGTGCCCTGACCGAAGAGACCGGTACTACCATCGAGATCGAAGATGACGGTACCGTGAAGATCGCAGCGACCGACGGCGACAAAGCGCAGCATGCTATCCGTCGTATCGAAGAGATCACCGCTGAGATCGAAGTTGGCCGCATCTACAATGGTAAAGTGACCCGTATCGTTGACTTTGGCGCATTCGTTGCCATCGGCGGCGGTAAAGAAGGTCTGGTTCACATCTCGCAGATCGCTGACAAGCGCGTTGAGAAAGTGACTGACTACCTGCAGATGGGTCAGGAAGTACCGGTTAAGGTTCTGGAAGTTGACCGCCAGGGCCGTGTCCGTCTGAGCATTAAAGAAGCAACTGAACAGACTCCGTCTGCCGCAGCGCCGGAAGCTCCGGCTGCCGAGCAGGGCGAGTAAGGTTGCCGTTAGCCCTCCGCTTTTGCGGAGGGCGTTTTACGGGCAGGACGCCTCGTTTGCAGCCGGGGAACAGGACGTTCATCCAATCGTTGTCTTCGGGAGTGGGAAATGAAGCCTTTTTTGCGCTGGTGTTTCGTGGCGACAGCTCTCACGCTGGCAGGATGCAGTAGCACCGCCTGGCGTAAGGACGCCGTCCTCGCAGTACCATTGCAACCGACTTTACAGCAAGAAGTGATTCTGGCACGCATGGAACAAATTCTTGCCAGTCGGGCTTTATCCGATGACGAACGCGCACAGCTTTTATATGAGCGCGGAGTGTTGTATGATAGTCTCGGTCTGAGGGCACTTGCGCGAAATGATTTTTCACAAGCGCTGGCAATCCGACCCGATATGCCGGAAGTATTCAATTACTTAGGCATTTACTTAACGCAGGCAGGCAATTTTGATGCTGCCTATGAAGCGTTTGATTCTGTACTTGAGCTTGATCCAACTTACAACTACGCGCACTTGAACCGCGGTATCGCCCTGTATTACGGCGGCCGGGCTAAGTTAGCGCAAGATGATCTGCTGGCGTTTTATCAAGACGATCCCAATGATCCTTTCCGTAGCCTGTGGCTTTATATCGCCGAGCGTAAACTCGACGAGAAGCGGGCGCTTGAAGCACTCAGAGAGCGCTTAAACAAGTCGGATAAAGAGCAATGGGGATGGAACATTGTCGAGTTCTACCTTGGCGACATTAGCGAAAAAGAGCTGATGACTCGTCTGAAGGCAGACGCAACGGATAACACCTCGCTCGCTGAGCATCTCAGTGAAACCAACTTCTATTTAGGTAAGTACTACCTAAGTCTGGGGGACAAGGACAGCGCTACGGCACTGTTCAAACTGGCGGTCGCCAACAACGTACATAACTACGTTGAGCACCGATACGCATTGTTGGAATTATCGCTCTTGGGCCAGGAGCAAGATGACCTGGCAGAATCGGACCAGCAATAGCTGACGAACACATCAGCCCATAGTTTTTTGCTTGCCATCACCTTCGCGGGTGAGGGCGTTGTTGTTCGTTAATACACCTACTTTGAGCCGGTTCACACTTTTCAATGAAAATTACCGTAAATTTTCACGATGAGTTATGTAGACTGGCCGCCATTAATTTTGAGGCACACGTACTACATGGCTGAATTCGAAACCACTTTTGCAGATCTGGGCCTGAAGGCTCCTATCCTTGAAGCGCTCACCGATCTGGGTTACGAAAAACCATCTCCGATCCAGGCTGAGTGCATTCCGCATCTGCTGGACGGCCGCGACGTTCTGGGTATGGCCCAGACCGGTAGCGGTAAAACCGCAGCATTCTCTTTACCGCTGCTGAACAACATCGATCCTGAGCTGAGAGCACCGCAGATTCTGGTGCTGGCGCCGACCCGCGAGCTGGCGGTACAGGTTGCTGAAGCAATGACGGAATTCTCTAAACATATGCGCGGCGTGAACGTGGTTGCCCTGTACGGCGGCCAGCGTTATGACGTGCAGCTGCGCGCCCTGCGTCAGGGTCCGCAGATCGTCGTCGGTACCCCGGGTCGTCTGCTGGACCACCTGAAGCGCGGCACCCTGGACCTCTCCAAACTGAGCGGCCTGGTACTGGATGAAGCAGATGAAATGCTGCGCATGGGCTTTATCGAAGACGTAGAAACCATTATGGCGCAGATCCCGGAAGGGCATCAGACCGCGCTGTTCTCCGCCACCATGCCGGAAGCTATCCGTCGCATTACCCGTCGCTTTATGAAAGAGCCGCAGGAAGTGCGCATTCAGTCCAGCGTGACGACTCGCCCGGATATCAGCCAGAGCTACTGGACTGCCTACGGCATGCGTAAAAACGAAGCGCTGGTGCGTTTCCTGGAAGCGGAAGACTTTGATGCGGCGATTATCTTCGTCCGTACCAAAAACGCGACCCTGGAAGTAGCTGAAGCGCTGGAGCGTAATGGCTACAACAGCGCGGCGCTGAACGGCGACATGAACCAGGCGCTGCGTGAGCAGACTCTGGAACGCCTGAAAGATGGTCGTCTGGATATCCTGATTGCGACTGACGTTGCGGCCCGTGGCCTGGACGTTGAGCGTATCAGCCTGGTGGTGAACTACGACATCCCAATGGATTCTGAATCCTACGTTCACCGTATCGGCCGTACTGGTCGTGCCGGTCGTGCTGGCCGCGCGCTGCTGTTCGTTGAGAACCGCGAGCGTCGTCTGCTGCGCAACATCGAACGCACCATGAAGCTGACCATTCCTGAAGTGGAACTGCCTAACGCGGAGCTGCTGAGCAAGCGTCGTCTGGAAAAATTCGCCGCGAAAGTTCAGCAGCAGCTGGAAAGCAGCGATCTGGATCAGTACCGTGCACTGCTGGCGAAAATCCAGCCGACGGCGGAAGGTGAAGAGCTGGACGTGGAAACGCTGGCTGCTGCGCTGCTGAAGATGGCTCAGGGCGAACGTTCGCTGATCGTTCCGCCGGACGCGCCGATGCGTCCACGTCGTGAATTCCGCGATCGTGACGATCGTTTCGACCGTCGTGGCGACCGTAATGATCGCGGCCCGCGCGGCGATCGCGAAGATCGTCCGAAGCGTGAGCGTCGTGACGTGGGTGACATGGAGCTGTATCGCATTGAAGTGGGTCGCGATGACGGCGTTGAAGTGCGTCATATCGTTGGCGCGATCGCCAATGAAGGCGATATCAGCAGCCGTTACATCGGTAACATCAAGCTGTTCGCTTCTCACTCCACCATTGAGCTGCCGAAAGGGATGCCGGGCGAAGTGCTGCAGCACTTTACTCGTACCCGTATCCTGAACAAGCCGATGAACATGCAGCTGCTGGGCGATGCGCAGCCGCGCACCGAACGTCGTGGCGGCGGTGAGCGTCGCGAAGGCGGCCGTGGCTTCGGCGGCGAGCGTCGTGAAGGTAGCCGTGGCTTCGGTGGCGAACGTCGTGAAGGCGGTCGTGGTGAAGGACGTCGTTTCAGCGGCGAACGTCGTGAAGGCCGTGCGCCGCGTCGTGACGATGCATCCGCGCCGCGCCGCGATGACTCAGCCGGTCGCCGTCGCTTCGGTGGCGATGCGTAATCAACGCCGCCCGCTAGCGTAAACTAAATAATACAGCCCCGATCGTCATGATTGGGGCTTTTTTTATTCCATTTGTACTCGTGTACTGGTACAGTGCGTCATGCTCAACGTGAGCGAAGTATTTTCGACTGGAGAATTCGGTAAATGGCGACACTAACCACTACGGCAACCCGTCCGTCTCTGTTTGGCGGCGTGGTGATTATCGGCGGCACGATTATCGGCGCGGGCATGTTCTCGCTGCCGGTGGTGATGTCCGGCGCGTGGTTTTTCTGGTCGCTGGCGGCGCTGGTCTTCACCTGGTTCTGCATGCTGCACTCCGGTTTGATGATCCTCGAGGCCAATCTTAACTACCGCATCGGCTCCAGCTTCGACACCATTACCAAAGACCTGCTCGGCAAGGGCTGGAACCTGGTGAACGGTGTATCAATCGCCTTTGTGCTCTATATCCTGACCTACGCCTATATTTCGGCGAGCGGTTCGATCCTCCACCACACCTTCAGTGAACTGTCGCTGAAGGTGCCGGCGCGCGCGGCGGGCTTCGGCTTTGCGCTGCTGGTGGCGTTTATCGTCTGGATGAGCACCAAAGCGGTGAGCCGCATGACGGCTATCGTACTGGGCGCTAAGGTGATCACCTTCTTCCTGACCTTCGGTAGCCTGCTCGGGCACGTCGAGCCGACGACGCTATTTAACGTTGCGGAGAAGAATGCCTCCTATGCGCCATACCTGCTGATGACGCTCCCGTTCTGCCTGGCCTCGTTTGGCTATCACGGCAACGTGCCGAGCCTGATGAAATACTACGGAAAAGATCCGCGCACCATCATCCGCTGCTTAACCTACGGTACGCTGCTGGCGCTGGGTCTGTATGTCGTTTGGCTGCTGGTGACGATGGGTAACATCCCTCGTCCGCAGTTTATCGACATTGCGCAGAAGGGCGGCAACATTGATGTGCTGGTGCAGGCGTTGAGCGGCGTGCTGAATAGTCGGAGTCTGGATCTGCTGCTGGTGGTGTTCTCGAACTTTGCTGTCGCCAGTTCGTTCCTCGGCGTGACGCTGGGGCTGTTCGACTACCTGGCGGATCTGTTTGGCTTTGACGATAGCGCGATGGGACGCTTTAAAACCGCGCTGCTGACTTTTATCCCGCCGATGATTGGCGGACTGGTCAAACCCGATGGTTTCCTCTACGCCATCGGCTATGCTGGCCTGGCGGCGACGATCTGGGCGGCGATTGTACCGGCGCTGCTGGCTCGCGCCTCACGCAAACGCTTCGGCAGCCCACAGTTCCGCGTTTGGGGCGGAACGCCAATGATTGTGCTGATCCTGCTCTTTGGCCTCGGCAATGCGGTTGTACATATCCTGTCGAGCGTCAATCTGCTGCCGGTTTATCAGTAAAGCTATTGCCCGGTGGCGCGACGTCCACCGGGCTGACGTGTGTGTTACCCCAACAGCTCCTCTTTCACCTGCATCGCTAAATCGAAAGAATGCAGACGCGCCTGGTGGTCGAAGATCTGGCCATTGACCATGATTTCGTCCGCCTCGGTTTCACGCAGAATCGACTCTAGCCCATGGCGGACTTTAGTTTTATCGCCGACCAGCGACATGCTCAGTGCCTGCTGCACACCATACTGCTCGGACGCTGACCACAGCTGATGCATATTTTCCACCGGCGGCGGCAACTGCCCGGTCTCGCCGCGACGCAGCTTCACAAACGCCTGCTGCATGGAGGTGAAGAGAAACTCCGCATCGCGGTTGCTGTCGGCGGCGATGATATTGATACACACCATCGCGTACGGTTTTTCCAGCCGCGCCGAAGGTTTGAAATTGCTGCGATACAGATGCAGGGCCTGGAACAACATATCCGGCGCGAAGTGCGAGGCGAAGGCAAACGGCAGGCCGAGCTGCGCCGCCAGTTGCGCGCTATAGAGGCTTGAGCCCAGCAGCCATACTGGAATGCGCTCCCCGTAGCCGGGAACCGGGCGCACGTGCGGGTTCGGATCGCGGGCGTCAAACCAGTCCACCAGTTCCGCTACATCGCGCGGGAAATTATCGACATCGCCGCTCATATGGCGACGCAGGGCGCGCATGGTCGGCTGATCGCTGCCCGGCGCGCGGCCAAGGCCGAGGTCGATCCGCCCGGGGTAAAGGGTGTTCAGGGTGCCGAACTGCTCAGCTATCACCAGTGGAGAGTGGTTAGGCAGCATCACGCCGCCGGACCCGAGATGCAGGGTGGTGGTGTTGGCGGCGAGATGGCCAATCAGCACCGAGGTCGCTGCGCTGGCAATGCCGACCATATTATGATGCTCCGCCAGCCAGTAGCGATGATAGCCGCGCGATTCGGCCAGCCGGGCGAGATCCAGAGAGTGGGTAAAGGCTTCTTTGGCAGAAGATCCTTGCGGGATCGGCGCCAGATCGAGCACCGAGAATGGAACAGATTTGTCAGTCATAAAGGCTCACTTTGCTACAGCATCGTCATCAGATTGAAGGTCTTCTTCCAGCCTGGCGCATCCTGGACGCGCCAGCCAGAAAAGCTGCATCTTTAATAATGCATTAAAATCTGAACACTGTTGTTAACAAAGTGAGCGGTTTATCAGGCCTGAAGCACCAGTCCTGGCAATCGTTTCCAGTAGCCGTTGCAATCGCTATTGCTGGTGAGATCCAGCGGCGCAGCGCCGTTTTCGTTGGCGCGGAAGGCCTCGAGCATGGCGAAGGTCTCGTTGCCCATCGGCGACAGGCGCACCATATCCACCAGGCCGTGCATGGACGTCAGCTCATTGCCCAGGTTATAGACGTAGCCGCTCATGGTCTGAATACCATTGAGCACGAACACCTGCTGGTTCTCCTGCGACAGCATGCTGCGCCCGGTTGGGTACTTGATGCAGCAGGTTTCGCACTCGTCCTTTGGCCGGTCTTCCGAGCGGGCGGTAAAGCAGCGCGCGGAATAAGCCAGCGGCAGATGGCCGTAGCTCAGCACTTCGACTTCAAACTGGTTGCGGATACCCAGCTCTTCGCACTGGGTCAGTAAATTAGCCAGCCAGTCGCGGGAGAGTTCCACCGGCATGCACCAGCGCACCATGCCCTGTTTCCGCAGCAGGCGCAGGGTAACGGCGTTGTAGCAGTTCAGCGCATGCCCGGCGACGAACGGTAGCTTGCGTTCGGCGCAGAGATTTACCACGCCCAAATCGCTGGCCTCAATCAGAAATTCGCCGTTATCGACATAGCGCTTCAGCTCGCCCAGTTCAGAAGAGGCCTGCACCAGCGCGAGGGTGGAGAGCACCACCTGCTTGCCGCTAGCGGCCAGCGTTTTCGCCATTTCGATCCAGTCGCCAACTTTGGTGGCGCGGCGTTTGCTGCATACCGCTTCGCCGAGATAAATGGTGTCGGCGCTGCAGTTTGCCGCCTGCTGGTAAAAATCTTCCAGCGTCTCTTTTGGCCAGTAGTACAGCACCGGCCCTAATGAATATTTCATGTTTCTCACTGCCATTTACGGTGATAAGCGCCAAGGGTAGTTTGTGTCCCCTCGGACATGGCGCCCAGGGTCTCCATCCAGGCGGACTGCGGTACGAAATTCTGCGGATCGGCTTTGCAGCGATCGATCGCCTGGCGCCAGACTTTCGCCACCTGGGTCACGTAAGCCGGGCTGCGCTGACGGCCTTCGATTTTCACCGAGGCGATATTGGCGGCCACCAATTCCGGCAACAGTTCCAGGGTGTTGAGGCTGGTGGGCTCCTCCAGCGCGTGATAGCGCTCGCCATCAACCAGGTAGCGGCCTTTGCACAGCGTCGGATAACCGGCATTTTCGCCATCCTGATAACGGTCAATCAGCACTTCGTTGAGACGCGATTCCAGCCCCTGCGGCGTTTGCTGCCAGCGTACGAAGCGGGCAGGCGAACAGGCGCCGACGGTGTTGGGCGATTCGCCGGTCAGGTAGGAAGAGAGATAGCAGCGGCCTTCCGCCATGATGCACAGGCTGCCGAAGGCGAAGACTTCCAGCGGCACCGGCGTAGCGCGGGCCAACTGTTTCACCTGATGAATAGACAACACGCGCGGCAGTACGACGCGCGCGACGTCGAAGTTGCGATGATAGAAGCGAATGGCCTCTTCATTGGTGGCGGAAGCCTGCACCGAAACGTGACGCTCAATGTGTGGGTAACGCTCCGCAGCGTACTCCAGCATGGCGATATCGGCCAGAATGAGCGCATCAGCGCCCAGCTGAGCGGCCATATCCACTGCTCGCTGCCAGCGGGCGTAGCCGTCGGGATGAGCGAAGGTATTGATGGCGATATGCAGCTTACGACGGTGCTGATGCACAAAGCTGACGGCTTCCTGCAGTTTCTTTTCGGTGAAATTAAGGCCGGCAAAGTGGCGGGCGTTGGTGTCATCTTTCAGCCCGATATAGACGGCATCGGCGCCGTTTTCGATGGCCGCCTTAAGCGCCGGAAGGTTACCGGCTGGGCAGAGCAGCTCCATAATTTTTCCTGAAAAATGCGGCCCGTCAGGGACGCTGAATGGTTAACGAGCAGGGATTTTAGTTAACCTTCTGGTGACAATTTTTGATTTGAGGCAGTTAAAAGTGTATTGGCGGCGCCAATAACTGGCGGCCGTCATCGCGTTTTTGTTGATTTACGCCGCTATGTTGTTTATGTGATATGGCACAATAGCGGAACTATTGCATTCATGGAGTAAAGCTTGTGTTGGATAAACTGCGTTCCCGGCTGGTCCACTTTGGCCCGTCTTTAATGAGCGTGCCGGTTAAGCTGGCGCCTTTTGCCCTCAAGCGCCAGGTGCTGGAGCAAGTGCTGAGCTGGCAGTTTCGCCAGGCGCTGGCGGAGGGGGAGCTGGAGTTTCTTGAGGGGCGTTGGTTAAGTATTCATGTGCGTGACATCGGTCTGCTGTGGTATACCTCGGTAGTCGATGGTCGACTGGTGGTCAGCCAGCAGGCCGACGCCGACGTCAGCTTCAGCGCCGACGCCAGCGATCTGTTAATGATCGCCGCGCGCAAGCAGGATCCGGATACGCTATTCTTCCAGCGTCGTCTGGTCATTGAAGGCGATACGGAGCTGGGGCTGTATGTAAAAAATTTGATGGACGCCATTGAGCTCGAGCAGATGCCAAAAGCGCTGCGCGTGATGTTGCTGCAACTGGCGGATTTTGTCGAAGCTGGACTGAAGAGCCCGCAGAAACCTGAACAGACATCGGTAGGTGAGGCATGCTGATTCGAGTGGAGATTGGGATTGATGCACCGGGAATCGACGCGCTGCTGCGTCGTACCTTCGGCCGCGATGCCGAAGCGCAGCTGGTGCACGATCTGCGTGAAGATGGACTGATCACGCTGGGGGTAGTGGCGACGGATGATGAAGGCCAGGTGATCGGCTACGTTGCCTTCAGCCCGGTGGCGGTGGAAGGTGAAGAGCTGCAGTGGGTCGGCCTGGCGCCGCTGGCGGTAGATGAACGCTACCGCGGACAGGGCATTGGCCGGCAGCTGGTTTATGAAGGGCTGGACTCGCTGAATGAGTTTGGCTACGCCGCGGTGGTGACGCTGGGCGACCCGGATTTATACCGTCGCTTCGGCTTTGAACCGGCCGCGCGCTTCGATCTCCGCTGCCGCTGGCCGGACAGCGCCGAGGCGTTCCAGGTTCACCGTCTGGCGGATGACGCCCTCGACGGCGTCCATGGCCAGGTAGAATACAGCGAGCACTTTAATCGTCTTTAAGCCTCGCCAGCAGGGTTTCGAAGGCATCCTCTCCGGCAACGAGGCGCTCTTTTTCGCGCTTCGTTAGCTGCTTGACGCGATATTCCAGTCGCAATGCAAGTGAGTGTTCACCAACTTCGTGGCTAAAGGCCAGCTGCAGGTCGCCTTTGCCGCGCAACGCCTTTGCGCCTTTTCCCGCCTGATGCTGGCGAAAGCGGCGTGGCACGTCGGTGGTGATGCCGGTATAAAGGCGATTATCCGCGGTTCGAATGAGATACAGAAACCAGCACACGGTCACAAAGTCACTATGGTAAGGTGTGTGCACCATAGCATAATGGAGAAGAAAGATGGATACGCTTGCCGCCATTGGTCGCTGGCTGAGTAAACAGCACGTCGTCACCTGGTGCGTCTCCCGTGAAGACGAGCTGTGGTGCGCGAATGCCTTTTACGTCTATGACCCGGATACCGTGGCCTTTTATCTGCTCAGCGAGGAGCACACCCGCCATGGCCAGATGACCGGACAGAGGGCGAAGGTGGCCGGCACGGTCAACGGCCAGCCAAAAACGGTGGCCCTGATCCGCGGGGTGCAGTTCAAAGGCGAGATCCGTCGTCTGAGCGGTGACGAAGAGGCGCGAATGCGCCAGCGCTACGTCAAGCGCTTCCCGGTGGCCCGCATGCTGTCGGCGCCGGTATGGGAGATTCGTCCGGACGAAATCAAATTTACCGACAACACGCTGGGTTTCGGGAAAAAATTACACTGGCGGCGTGATGCCGGCGCCGAGCAGGCGTAGCGCTTCGCGATTGAAGGCCGGCAGATCGTCCGGCGTTCTGCTGGTGACCAGCTGTTCGTTATCGACCACCACCTCCTGGTCGTAAAACTCGCCCCCGGCGTTTTTCACATCCACCACAATCGGTTTCACCGCCGTGAGCTTACGTCCGCGGATCACATCGGCGCTGATCAGCAGCTGCGGGCCGTGGCAGATGGCAAACACCGGCTTACCGCCGTTGACAAAATCGCGGGTAAAGGTGACGAAGCGTTCATCACCACGCAGCTGGTCGGGAGAGTAGCCCCCGGGCAGCAATAAGGCATCAAATTCACCCGGTGTGACGTCATCGATGGCTCTGTCGATGGCGACCTCGGCTTCTCCCTGCTTACCCTTCACCGTTTTGCCAGCCTGCTTTTCGATCGTGATGACCTGATGCCCGGCGAGCTTAAAGGCTTCGGCGGGAGAGGTAAATTCAGAATCTTCAAAGTCGTCGGTAATGAGGACGGCTATCTTTTTACTCATGCTTCCTCCACTGTCTGGATGGTCAATGAGGTAATTCCATGATGATGGTGGATACTTACCTTGTAAGGTATTAAGCCTGGAACATGAGCCCGAAAGTGCAAGGCGGAGAATTCTGTAAAGGAGAACCAATGAGTCAGGTATTATTAACCGGCGCGACCGGGTTAGTTGGCGGTCACTTACTCCGGCTGCTGCAGAATGAGCCCCGTATAAGCACCATCGCCGCGCCGACGCGTCGCCCGCTGGCGCCAGCGGAAGGTGTCTTTAATCCTCACGATCCCCAGCTGACCGATGCCCTGGCGCAGGTGGTTGACCCGGTGGATATCGTCTTCTGTTGCCTGGGAACGACGCGCCGGGAGGCCGGGAGCAAAGAGGCCTTCGTCCATGCTGACTACACGCTGGTGGTTGATACCGCGCTGACCGGCAAACGACTGGGTGCGCAACATATGCTGGTGGTTAGCGCGATGGGCGCCAACGCCCACTCGCCGTTTTTCTACAATCGGGTGAAGGGAGAAATGGAGGCGGCGCTGATTGAGCAAGACTGGCCGCGGCTGACCATCGCCAGGCCGTCGATGCTGTCAGGCGAGCGGGAAAAAAAGCGGGCCAATGAGACCTTCCTCGCACCATTGTTCCGGCTCTTGCCGGGGAACTGGAAATCCATTGCGGCCCGCGATGTGGCGATCGCCCTGCTGGCGGAGGCGCTGTCGCCCACCCACGAAGGGGTGCGAATTCTGACATCATCGGAACTACGGGAGCGCGCCGCGCGGCAGGCTGAATAGCGGTTTGCAAACGCAGGCTTCCGGCGTAGTATTCACGGCTTTAATTCATATCCACATTTCTTGCTGGGGAATGCTATGGCTGGTCAGTCTTCATCTCAGGCGGCGTCACCATTTCAATGGTGGAAACCCGCGCTTTTCTTTCTCGTCGTGATTGTTGGTCTGTGGTACGTCAAATGGCAGCCGTACTACGGGAAAGCCTTCACCGCTGCGGAAACCCACAGTATCGGTAAATCCATTCTTGCCCAGGCCGACGCTAACCCGCTGATGGCGGCGTGGGACTATGCGATGGTTTACTTCCTTGCCGTCTGGAAAGCGGCGGTGCTCGGCGTGCTGCTCGGGTCATTGATTCAGGTACTCATTCCGCGCGACTGGCTGCTACGCACCCTGGGACAATCGCGGTTTCAGGGCACGCTGCTGGGAGCGATTTTCTCGCTGCCCGGCATGATGTGCACCTGCTGCGCCGCGCCGGTCGCGGCCGGGATGCGCAAACAGCAGGTGTCGATGGGCGGGGCGCTGGCGTTCTGGATGGGGAACCCGCTGCTCAATCCGGCGACGCTGGTGTTTATGGGCTTTGTTCTGGGCTGGCAGTTTGCGCTGGTTCGCCTGGTGGCGGGTCTGGCGACAGTATTAACTGTGGCGACGCTGGTGCAGAAATGGGTGAAAGAGGCGGCGACGCAGCCGGTAGCGGTGCCTGCTGCACCGTCGGAAGCGACTCAGGGCGGCTTCTTTAGCCGCTGGCTGCAGGCGCTGTGGACGCTGTTCTGGAACACGATCCCGGTTTATATCCTCGCGGTGCTGGTGCTGGGAGCGGCGCGCGTCTGGCTGTTCCCGCACGCCGATGGCGTGGTGGATAATACGTTGTTCTGGGTTATCGCGATGGCGATCGCCGGCTGCCTGTTTGTGATCCCTACCGCGGCGGAAATTCCGATTGTGCAGACAATGATGCTGGCGGGTATGGGGACGGCGCCCGCGCTGGCGCTGCTCATCACACTGCCGGCAGTGAGCGTGCCGTCGCTGATTATGCTGCGTAAAGCCTTCCCGGCCAAAGCGCTGTGGCTGACGGGCGGACTGGTGGCGCTGTGCGGGGCGATTGTCGGTGCGCTGGCGCTGATGTAGTTTGCCGTAAACGTACGCATAGCCGGATTGGATGCCGGGTGGCGGCTACGCCTTACCCGGTACACAACGGACAGGGGGCGGTAGCCCGGCTAAGCGCAGCGCCAGCCGGGAAACTGCAGCTTTATTTAATGTAGGTAAAGGCGGTGGTCACCCGGGATACGCCGCTTACCCGGCTGGCAATATCCGCCGCCGCCCGGCCTTCGCGGTCGGTCACCAGTCCCATCAGGAAGACTTCGCTGTTTTCCGTGGTTACTTTCACGTTCGAGGATTTGACCTGATCGGTGCTCAGGAGCTGCGAACGCACCTTGGTGGTAATCCAGGTATCAGACGAGGCGGTGCCTAAACCAATCGGCTGGCCCTGGCGCACTTCATTAAACACTTCCGTGGTCCCTTCCACGCCCATGGCGATTTGCTTGGCGCGCGCGGAGAGGTCCGGCGTCGGCGACTGGCCGGTCAGCAGGACTTTGCCCTGATAAGCGGTGACGTTGATACGGGCCTGTTTCTTAATCTGTTCATCTTTCGACAAGGCGCTATTGACGCGCAGTTCCAGGGTACTGTCATCGACCTGGGTTCCCACCGTACGCGGGTCCGTTGCGGCTTTGGTGCCGACTGCTGCCGTTCCGACTACCGCGGCGGCAACGCAGCCCTGCAGCAGTAGTGCAGAAAGCAGGATGGCGAGGGGCGAGAGAGCCTTCATGTGTTCTCCTTAATCGTCCTGGTGTGGAAAAAGAGTGTTATCTATCAAATCGCACAGACAGTTGACGGTCAGCATGTGCATCTCCTGGATACGCGCGCTGCGATGGGAGGGGATGCGGATTTCGACATCCTGTTGACCTAACAGGCCCGCCAGCTCACCGCCGTCATAGCCGGTTAACGCGACGATGGTCATGTCGCGGGTCACGGCGGCTTCCACCGCCTTGACGATGTCCCGACTGTTTCCGCGCGTAGAGATCGCCAGCAGCACATCGCCGGCGTGTCCCAGGGCGCGCACCTGCTTGGCGTAGATCTCGTCATGCAAGCGATCGTTAGCGATGGCGGTTAAGACCACATTATCGGTATTTAGTGCAATGGCAGGTAAACCAGGGCGTTCCGTTTCAAAGCGATTAATCATGCTGGCAGCAAAATGCTGTGCGTTGGCGGCGGAGGTGCCATTACCACAACAGAGGATTTTGTTGCCGTTAAGCAGGGACTGGACGAGCGTCATCGCCGCCCGGGAGATGGCGTCCGGGAGTGCTTCCGCTGCGGCAATTTGGGTTTGAATGCTTTCGGTAAAGCAGGCTTTGATTCTGTCGAGCACGGGATCCCTTACTTCTGGTATTACGCTATTCGCCAAAGGCGTTTTTTAGCCATTGGATGTCGTTTCCGGTGAAGGCTACCACATCGAAACGGCAATCCACAGTCTCAAAGCTCCCATTCTGTCGGCAGAGCCACAAACGGGCGGCTTTAAGCAGTCGTTGTTGTTTTTGCGGAGTGACGCTGGCTGCCGCATCACCGTACCGGGCGCTACGGCGGTAGCGCACTTCGATAAAAACGGTGACCGTGCCGTCGCGCATGATAAGGTCAATTTCGCCGCCACGCTCGCGGGCATTGGCGGCGATAAAACGCAGGCCCTGGCCTTCCAGCCAGCGGCGAGCCTGGTTTTCCCAGGCATCGCCGGTCTGTTTGCTTAGCTGGCCGGAACGATTTTTCCCTGCTGGTACTTGAGCCATGACAGTTTCCTGTTAATCACGCAATCCTGGTTGGCCGTCAGATCGCCGGTATTGCCGTTCAGCTCGAAGCCAGGCGTCTGGCGCATTTGCGTGAAGTGATTTGCCAGTGACCAGGCGTCAGCGCCCATGGCATACAGACGCGCCAGCGAGTAGTCATTACGCACCGCGGACAGCGCCTGCTGCATTAGCGACGGATTGCTGCCGGCCAGCATTGGGATCTCACTATACTGCAAGCCTTCCATCTCCAGACGGAAATCCGGCCCCGCGGTGCCCTGGGCGCTGCGCGAGCTGGCGTACAGGGTGACATTGCTCTGGCTGCCGTTGCGCATGGCGATCATCGGTTTGATATAGGCAATCTGTTCCGGGGTGGCGAGGATATAGGCCGCATCGACGCTGCCGCCGCTGCTTACCGGCATCTCATCCGCACTGCCGAGGATGCTGTTCTGCGCTGATGGCAGGGTGGAGACCGGGGTGCCGCTCAGCGCAATGCCCCCGCCGCCGTTCACGCCGGCGCGCAGCTCGGCCGTGGATCCAAAACGCTGCTGCAGGACGCTGGCGCCGCCCAGCTTCAGCCACTCGTCGGCAAAAGCGCTAACCACACGATCGCCCAGCGCGCCGCGCGGAACCAGCAGCAGCGGGGTCTGTTTCCCCTGTTGGTGGATATGTCGGGCGGCGTCACGCGCTTCGTCTTCCGGAGAAAGCGCGAAATAGCAGAGGTTAGCGCGGCTTTCGACTTTTTCCGGCTGGTTGAGGGCCAGCACATTGAGCGGCGTGTTGCTCTTGATAACCTCTTCAACGTTTTCTTTCAGCAACGGCCCAACCACCAGGGTGGCGCCATCCTGCTGCGCCTGGGCGAGCAGCTGGCTTATCGGCTGGCTGGTGGTGTCGTAAATTTTCAGTTCCGCAGAAGGGTTAGCGGCGGTTGCGACCACGGGCTGCGGCTGTGCGGCCGGCGCGGTAACCGGCTGGGTGGCCGGGGAAGCGGTAGTCTGCGGCGTGGCGGATGTTGCCGGCGCCTGGGCTGCCGGTTCCGCAGCAGGCGCTGCCTGGTCCTGCGTCGGGGCCTGAACCGGATCAGCGCGGCTTCCGGTGGCGGTAAGATCGCTGATTTCTGCCTGCGACGGACTCACCACATCATCATTACCGGAGACATTCGCCGCCTGGGCGACCTGGGCGGGAACCGCGCTGCCCGTCACCGACGGCGCGCCGTTTTTAGCGGCTTCAAAGCCCTGCTGGATAGTGCGGCCGAAGATCGACGCCTGACCGTTCAGCGGCAGAAAAAGCGCAATCTTGTTGATGGACGCAGGCTTATAGTTTTGCATATTCACAAGCGCCGTCGGCAGCATTTTAGCGCCCGGGTTTTGCGGATAGCGCGTCTGCCAGTCTTTAACGCCCGCTTTCAGTAGCGTCGGATCGTTGCGGTTGTCAAACCACATCCGCTGCAGATCCAGCCAGCCCTGGAGGATATTTTCATCGGCGTTGATCACCAGCGCATTGGCCTGGTCCTGGGGCATCGAGGTGAGCGCTTGCCAGGTCGCATCAATATTTTTCTGACGCTGTTTGGCGTCACTCAGCAGCGGCTGCTGGGCGATTAAGGCGCGCAGCAGGGTCAGCGATGGTTTGCCCTGGCTGGCATCGATTTGCGCCTGCCAGTAGCGCGCCTGCTGAGGCTGCTCAAGGTTTGTCGGATCGATCTTAGCCAGCAGATTACGGGCGGCCTGATAATCGTTCTGCGCCAGCTTCACTTCCACCGCCAGCAGTGACTGTTCACGGGCCTGAGTGCTGTTCAGGTTCGCCGGCAGCTGGTTAAACAGGTCGATAGCCTGCTGCTTCTTCCCTTCCTGCAGTAGTGCACGAATGGCGAGTAATTGCCAGTTGGTCTTGCTATCATTCGTGCTTTGCTGCATCTGCTGTAAGTAGAAACTGGAGTTGGCCTGCGACGTACCCTGCATAAACGCCGCGCTTTGATCCTGCGTGTGGGTGCCGCAGCCAGCAAAAATAAGAGTCGCCAGCAATACGGGCAGGCAGCGCGCGGGCTTAGAACGAAGAAATGTTGACGGTACCATAAGTGTCCAGTGATATTTTTTTGGCTCAATGCTCAATATTAAATCGGCAATACGGACGAGACAATGAAACAACACGAATCAGCGGATAATTCTCAGGGGCAGCTCTATATTGTGCCCACTCCGATAGGAAATCTGTCTGATATCACGCAGCGTGCACTGGAAGTGCTGCAAGCCGTTGATTTAATTGCAGCGGAAGATACCCGTCATACCGGTTTGCTGCTGCAACATTTTGCGATAAACGCCCGTTTGTTTGCGCTTCACGACCATAATGAGCAGCAAAAGGCGGAAACCCTGCTTGCCAAACTGAAAGAAGGGCAAAACATCGCGCTGGTTTCCGATGCCGGCACGCCGCTGATTAACGATCCTGGTTACCATCTGGTGCGCACCTGCCGCGAAGCGAATATTCGCGTGGTGCCGCTGCCGGGCCCCTGTGCGGCTATCGCCGCCCTGAGCGCCGCCGGCCTGCCTTCCGACCGTTTCTGTTATGAAGGCTTCCTGCCGGCGAAATCGAAAGGCCGCCGCGATACCCTGAAAGCGCTGGAAGAAGAGCCGCGCACCCTTATTTTCTATGAGTCGACCCACCGTCTGGTGGAGAGTCTGGAGGATATCTGCGCGGTACTGGGAGAATCCCGCTATGTGGTGCTGGCTCGTGAGCTGACCAAAACCTGGGAGTCGATCCATGGCGCGCCGATTGGTGAGCTGGTGGCGTGGGTGAAGGAAGATGAAAACCGTCGCAAAGGCGAGATGGTGCTGATCGTCGAAGGTTTCAAGGCTCAGGAAGAGGCGCTGCCGGCGGCCGCGCTGCGTACTCTGGCGCTGCTGCAGGCGGAGCTGCCGCTGAAGAAAGCCGCCGCGCTGGCCGCGGAAATCCACGGCGTGAAGAAAAATGCGTTGTATAAGTACGCCCTGGAGCAGCAGGGGGAGTGATCCTGTAAACCCAATTGAAGCCTGGCAAGCAGCCCTTCAGATAGTGAAGAGCTGCTTGAGCGTCCTCCCACATGTCGGAAGAAATGTCGGAAAAAATGTCGGAAGAAAAGGGCAGAATCGCTTTTCTTGCCGCCCAGCATCCCTAACCAACAAGCCCGGATAGATCCGGGCTAAAAGTGGTTAAATCCTTACGCTCTCGATCAGGTTACCGGCGCCGGGTTAAATACCGCCAGCTGGTTGTGCAGGCCCCATTGATCGGAGAAGGTTTTTTTGCGTCCGCTGGCGACGTCGAGAATAAATTCGAACAGCTTCCGCCCGACATCCTCAATCGTCTCTTCGCCAGTGGCGATGGTCCCGGCGTTAATGTCCATTAAGTCATACCAGCGGTTGGCCAGCTCGGTACGGGTCGCCATTTTTATCACCGGTACCGCCATCAGCCCGTACGGCGTACCGCGACCGGTGGTGAATACCTGCACCGTGATGCCAGAGGCTACCTGCTGGGTGCCGCAGACAAAATCGCTGGCGGGGGTTGCGGCGTAAATGAGGCCGCGTTTGGTCGGACGCTGCCCCGGAGAGAGCACCTCAACGATGGCGCTTTTCCCTGATTTGGCAATCGACCCCAGCGCTTTTTCCACCACGTTGGCCAGACCGCCTTTCTTGTTGCCGGGGGAGGGGTTAGCGCTGCGGTCGGTTTTGCCCATATCAAGATAGTTATCGTACCAGGCCATCTCTTCCAGCAGACGTTTACCGACCTCTTCGTTAATCGCCCGCGGGGTCAACAGATGAATGGCGTCGCGTACTTCGGTCACTTCCGAGAACATCACCGTCGCCCCGCAGCGCACCAGCAGGTCGGACGCGTAACCTACCGCCGGGTTGGCGGTCACGCCTGAAAAGGCGTCGCTGCCGCCGCACTGCATCCCGACCACCAGCTCAGAGGCCGGGCAGGTTTCCCGCTGGCGCTGGTTCAGTTTCGCCAGGTGGCGCTCGGCGACCTGCAGAATGTCATCGACCATCGATTTAAAACCAACATGCTTTTCATCCTGCAGGCTGACGATGCTGGCGCTGTCCACCGGGATACTTTTGACGTCTTCCGTGCCCTGCAGCAGGCGTTCCGGCTGCAGCTTCTCACAGCCGAGGCCAATGACCATCACCTCGCCGCCGAAGTTTGGGTTGAGGGCGATATTATGAATGGTGCGAATCGGCACTACCGCCGCCGGCGCATTAATCGCCACGCCGCAGCCGTAGAGATGATTCAGGCCCACCACGCCATCGACGTTGGGATAGTTTGGCAGCAGGTCGCGTTCAATGATTTTCACCACGTAATCGACCACGCCAGCGACGCAGTGCACGCTGGTGGTAATACCCAGCAGATTCTTGGTACCCACGCTGCCGTCAGCATTGCGGTAGCCTTCGAAGGTGTAACCTTCCAGCGGCGGTAGCGGTTCAGGCACTTTAGTGGCCAGCGGCAGGGTATTCAGCGGCGGGGCGGTGGGCAGCTCCACCAGCGACTCGTCAATCCAGCTTCCCTGCGGGATATCGCGTACGGCATAGCCAATGACTTCGCCGTAGCGGATGATTTCACCATGGGCGGGGATATCCACCAGGGCAACTTTGTGACCCTGCGGGATATGCTCGACGAGCGTCAGGCCGTCCGGGAAACGCGTTCCGGCGGTTAAGCCGCGATCGTTGACAATAATCGCCACATTATCTGTCGGGTCAACTTTAATATAAAACGCGGTCGGCGATTGTTGTCGAATTGCAATGTCAGCCATTGTCCAGTCATCTCCAAACAGGTGCTAATAATAAAATAAAACGCTAATTCATTTGCTACGTATCAGTATGATGGAATAAAGGATGTCAGCTGAGTTGATTTTAAAATGTGATCGGCATCACTCCTTTTTATGACGCTAACCTCTGCAGGGCAGGCAATCGTAAGAAGTGTGGATTAGCGCCCATGACTTATGGCATAAGCACAATTATGGATTTAAATAATAACTTTATATTGTGGGTATGCATAGTGTCTGGCGGGGGCGTGCTGATTATACTGAGTCATGTTTTTGAGGTGATCGATATGCGAATAGACAATTTCAATATCGTCTTTTAAATAAATCAGAAACCACTTAAAACAATTATAAAAGGTGTTCTGTGCCCGAGGAATGTCTAAATGATTTTGGATTCTACATTAGATGAAAAAAAAGGAATACCGACCCGCTATTTAATGCTGTTGATGATATTTGTGGTGACGGCAGTGAACTATGGCGACCGCGCGACCTTGTCTATCGCCGGTACTGAAGTCGCGAAAGAGCTGGGGCTCAGCGCGGTGTCGATGGGATACATTTTTTCCGCCTTCGGCTGGGCTTATCTGCTGATGCAGATCCCTGGCGGCTGGCTGCTGGATAAATTTGGCTCGAAAAAGGTTTACTCATACAGTCTGTTTTTCTGGTCACTGTTTACCTTCCTGCAAGGCTTTATTGATGTGTTCCCGCTCGCCTGGGCCGGGGTCTCCATGTTCTTTATGCGTTTTATGCTGGGCTTTTCCGAAGCGCCCTCGTTTCCCGCCAACGCCCGCATTGTGGCGGCCTGGTTTCCGGCCAAAGAGCGGGGTACGGCTTCAGCTATCTTTAATGCCGCTCAGTACTTCTCGCTGGCTCTGTTCTCGCCGCTGCTCGGCTGGCTGACCTTCGCGCTGGGCTGGGAACATGTCTTTACCGTGATGGGGATAATAGGGTTTGTGCTCACCATCATCTGGGTGAAGTTTGTGCATAACCCCACCGATCATCCGCGAATGTCGGCCGCGGAGCTGAAATATATCTCAGAAGGCGGCGCAGTGGTCGATATGGACCATAAAAAAGAGGCCACCCCGGCGGCCGGGCCGAAGATGGACTATATCCGCCAGTTGCTGACTAACCGAATGATGTTAGGCGTATTTTTCGGTCAGTATTTCCTGAATACCATTACATGGTTCTTCCTGACGTGGTTTCCGATCTACCTCGTGCAGGACAAGGGAATGTCGATTCTGAAAGTGGGGTTTGTGGCTTCGATTCCGGCGCTGTTTGGCTTTGCTGGCGGCGTACTGGGCGGGCTGTTTTCGGATTATCTGATTGGCCGCGGCTGCACGCTGACTTTTGCGCGTAAGCTGCCCATTGTGCTGGGAATGCTGCTGGCGTCGTCCATCATCCTGTGTAACTACACGGCCAGCACGCCGCTGGTCATTACGCTGATGGCGCTGGCGTTCTTTGGCAAAGGCTTTGGCGCGCTGGGCTGGCCGGTCATCTCGGATGTCGCGCCGAAGGAGATTGTTGGCCTGTGCGGCGGGGTATTCAACGTCTTTGGCAATGTGGCCTCGATCGCCACGCCGCTGGTTATTGGCTACATCGTGAGCGAACTGCACTCATTTAATGGCGCACTGATTTTTGTTGGCGGCTCCGCGCTGATGATGATGGTCTGCTACCTGTTTGTGGTTGGCGATATCAAACGTATGGAATTGCAGAAGTAAGCAACGATTAACGCAAGGTAAAAATCATGGATAACGCAATTTTTCCGAACAAATTTAAGGCCGCGCTGGCGGCGCATCAGGTGCAGATTGGCTGCTGGTGCGCTTTGGCTAACCCGATTAGCACCGAGGTGCTGGGTCTGGCGGGGTTCGACTGGCTGGTGCTGGACGCGGAACACGCGCCAAACGACGTCACCACGCTCATTCCGCAGCTGATGGCCCTGAAAGGTAGCTCCAGCGCGCAGGTAGTCCGTGTGCCGACCAATGAACCCATCATCATCAAGCGCATGCTGGACATCGGCTTCTATAACTTCCTGGTGCCGTTTGTCGAGACGGCTGAACAGGCGGCGCAGGCGGTGGCTTCGACCCGTTATCCGCCGGAAGGGATCCGCGGGGTCTCCGTTTCCCACCGCGGCAATATGTTTGGCACCGTGCCGGACTATTTCGCCCAGTCCAACAAGAACATTTCCATTCTGGTGCAGATTGAGAGCCAGACCGGAGTGGACAACGTCGAGGCGATTGCCGCGACCGAGGGCGTGGACGGTGTGTTTGTCGGCCCGAGCGACCTGGCCGCCGCCTTAGGCCATTTGGGCAATGCCGCCCATCCTGAGGTGCAGCGCGCTATCCAACATATCTTCGCCAGCGCGAAGAAGCACGGTAAGCCAAGCGGCATTCTGGCGCCAGTGGAAGCCGATGCGCGCCGCTATCTGGAATGGGGCGCGACCTTCGTCGCCGTTGGCAGCGATCTGGGCGTCTTCCGTTCTGCAACCCAGAAACTTGCCGACGCGTTTAAAAAATAATCACCAGGATGAAGAGAGAGAACATTATGACAATCAAAGTAGGTTTTATCGGTCTTGGCATTATGGGCAAACCGATGAGCAAAAATTTGCTGAAAGCTGGTTACTCGCTGGTGGTGTCTGACCGTAACCCGGAAGCGATTGCCGACGTGATCGCCGCTGGCGCTGAGACCGCGACGACGCCGAAAGCGATTGCCGAACAGTGCGAGGTGATCATCACCATGCTGCCGAACTCTCCGCATGTTAAAGAGGTGGCGCTGGGTGAAAACGGCATTATTGAAGGGGCGAAACCGGGCACCGTAGTGATCGATATGAGCTCCATTGCGCCGCTGGCGAGTCGGGAAATCAGCGAAGCGCTGAAAGCCAAAGGTATTGATATGCTGGATGCGCCGGTGAGCGGCGGCGAACCGAAAGCCATCGACGGCACGCTGTCGGTCATGGTCGGCGGCGATAAAGCGATCTTCGATAAATACTACGATCTGATGAAAGCGATGGCCGGCTCCGTAGTGCATACCGGCGATATTGGCGCGGGCAACGTCACCAAACTGGCTAACCAGGTGATTGTCGCGCTGAACATCGCGGCGATGTCTGAAGCGCTGACCCTGGCGACTAAAGCCGGCGTCAATCCGGATCTGGTTTATCAGGCTATTCGCGGCGGTCTGGCGGGCAGTACCGTGCTGGATGCGAAAGCCCCGATGGTGATGGACCGTAACTTCAAACCGGGTTTCCGTATCGACCTGCATATTAAAGATCTGGCCAATGCGTTGGATACCTCACACGGCGTGGGCGCCCAACTGCCGCTGACGGCGGCGGTGATGGAGATGATGCAGGCGCTGCGCGCGGACGGTCTCGGCACTGCAGACCATAGCGCGCTGGCGTGCTATTACGAAAAACTGGCGAAAGTGGAAGTCACTCGCTAACAAGAAGGGCGCCCTGCGCGCCCTGTTATGCTTGCCTTGCGCGGCACTGTCAGGCTACAAAATTATGAAAATCGTCATTGCCCCAGACTCTTACAAAGAAAGCCTTTCTGCCAGCGAGGTAGCTCAGGCGATAGAAAAAGGATTTCGGGAAATTTTCCCTGATGCACAGTATGTTTCCCTGCCCGTCGCCGACGGCGGCGAGGGGACGGTGGAAGCCATGATTGCCGCCACCCAGGGAAAGGAACATTTCGCATGGGTAACGGGTCCGCTGGGTGAGAGAGTGAAGGCCTGCTGGGGCATGTCCGGCGACGGCGTCACCGCGTTTATTGAGATGGCGGCAGCCAGCGGTCTGGGGCTCGTTCCGCCCGACAAACGTAACCCGCTCATCACCACTTCACGGGGTACCGGGGAGCTAATATTACAGGCGCTGGAGCATGGTGCGGAACGGATCATTATCGGCATCGGCGGTAGTGCGACCAACGACGGTGGGGCGGGTATGATGCAGGCGCTAGGCGCCCGCCTCTGTGACGCCGAGGGACAAGAGATCGGCCATGGCGGGGGCAGTTTGAGCCGTCTGAGCCGGATCGATCTTTCCGCCATCGATCCGCGCTTACGTGACAGGATGATCCACGTGGCCTGCGATGTTACCAATCCGCTGGTAGGCGAGCGTGGGGCGTCGCGGATCTTTGGCCCACAGAAAGGGGCGACCGAGGCGATGATCGTCGAGCTGGATCGTAATCTGGCGCATTATGCCGACGTCATTAAGACGTCGCTGCAGGTGGACGTGAAGTCGATCCCCGGCGCGGGAGCGGCCGGCGGCATGGGTGCGGCGCTGATGGCCTTTCTCAATGCGGAGCTGCGCAGCGGGATTGAGATCGTTACCGAGGCGCTGAAGCTGGAAGAACAAATCCATGACTGCTCACTGGTGGTCACCGGGGAAGGGCGGCTCGATAGCCAGTCTGTTCACGGTAAGGTGCCGGTGGGGGTGGCCCGGGTGGCGAAGAAATACCGTAAGCCGGTGATCGGTATTGCTGGCAGCCTGACTCACGATGTCGGCGTGGTTCACCAGCACGGTATCGATGCCGTATTCAGCGTGTTAACTTCCGTTTCGACGCTGGAAGAGGCATTTCGCGGGGCGTTTGATAATATTTACCGCGCGTCGCGTAATATTGCTGCCACCCTGCAGGTTGGGATGACCACTGAGGGATGACAACGGGCGGTAAACCCTCTATACTGCGCGCCGAAGCTGACCAGACAGTCGCCGCTTCGTCGTCGTCCTCCTTCGGGGGGAGACGGGCGGAGGGGAGGAAAGTCCGGGCTCCATAGGGCAAGGTGCCAGGTAACGCCTGGGGGGTGTCACAGCCCACGACCAGTGCAACAGAGAGCAAACCGCCGATGGCCCGCGCAAGCGGGATCAGGTAAGGGTGAAAGGGTGCGGTAAGAGCGCACCGCGCGGCTGGTAACAGTCCGCGGCACGGTAAACTCCACCCGGAGCAAGGCCAAATAGGGGTTCATAAGGTACGGCCCGTACTGAACCCGGGTAGGCTGCTTGAGCCAGTGAGCGATTGCTGGCCTAGATGAATGACTGTCCACGACAGAACCCGGCTTATCGGTCAGTTTCACCTTTTACGCAAAAACCCCGCTCCGGCGGGGTTTTTGCTATTCGAATAGCGGAGAAAGGATGAATGACTGTCCACGACGCTATACCAAAAGAACGCGGCTTATCGGTCAGTTTCACCTTTTTTATGTCAAAACCCCGCTTCGGCGGGGTTTTTGCTATCTGAACCCGTGACGCGGATGAATAACTGTCCACGACGCTATACCAAAAGAAGGCGGCTTATCGGTCAGTTTCACCTTTTTATGTCAAAACCCCGCTTCGGCGGGGTTTTTGCTATTCGAATAGCGGAGAAAGGATGAATGACTGTCCACGACGCTATACCAAAAGAACGCGGCTTATCGGTCAGTTTCACCTTTTTATGTCAAAACCCCGCTTCGGCGGGGTTTTTGCTATCTGAACCCGTGACGCGGATGAATAACTGTCCACGACGCTATACCAAAAGAAGGCGGCTTCTCGGTCAGCTACCGTTATTTAACCACCTTAGGATTCTGTAGCGTCGGGATCGTGGAATCTTGCACCTGATGAACCTGGCCGACGATCGTAGCGACGCTGCCGTTGCTTAAAGCCTCTACGTCTGCGCTGTTATGCGAGCCAAAATTAAAGGTAAGACGTTTATCCGTTTTATTCTGTTCATCTCGCATGGTCACGATAAAATAGTAGCTGCCGGCGATACCGCTCTTCCGACGAATGTCGACAATCACCCCGCGTACCTTGACCCATTTACCCAGATAATCGCTGCTGGCCTTCGCCGGGTTGAGAGTAAACGGCTGCAGGAACTGAGCCACTGAATACGTCTGCATCGAAGCGACGGCGTCATCTCCGGGTTGAAATAATTTGTCTCCCGCGGAATAAAAGGCTTTAGAAGCCAGGCCGCAGCCGCTTAACAGCGAGATGACAAAAACCAGCGGTAATACGCGAAAACGTAATAACATCTCAATCTCCTTATCTATTTTTAAATGATATCCTTGATGCGCTGGATAACGTAATATGCGCTAATTAAATTAAAGGAAAAGTCACCGCTGTCAAATATTTTGCTTGCTGTTGAAATTAAAATAAAACCTGGTGATGTTAGGGCGTCAACTATATAAGTTAACACGGTATTCATATTTTATATGTTTTAGTGAAGTATATTAGTGCTGTGGATATATATAATGTTTGGCTATCATTTTTTACATTTATTCACTGCGCCCTGTAAAATAATAATCCGCTATTTCTGCCACCTTTACTTCAGGAAAAAAAATGAAATTGATAACCCGTATTGCCTTTGCCACGCTGTTGACCACCGGTTTCTCTATCACGGCTCAGGCCGCAGACGTTAAGGCGGCGCCAGCACCGGCGCAGGATCCTATTGTTCAGCACTTAAAACTTACCAACGATCAGGTTGCGAAAATTAAAAGCCTGCATCAGCAGTTGGAGAGTAATGTCCAGCAGATTTCCCAACAGGAAATTAAAGACGGGGCTCTGATAAACGTGATTGATTCCGGTAAATGGGATGAAAAAGCGGTCAACGATCAGCTGGCGGCCTTCAGCAAGATTGATCAGCAGGTGCGTTATTACCGCGTGAAGTACTATTTTGAGGTGAATAAGGTACTGACGCCGGAGCAGCGCACGCAGGTGAAAAAAGATCTTGCCGACGCGCTGAGTGAATAATGCCATCGGCCCCTCGCGGGGCCGATATCTTCTTCAGGCCATTAATGAAAATCAACCCAGCCATTTTGCCGTTTCAGGCGAGACTTTCTTCATCCCGCAGGCGGATCTCCGCTTCGGCAACAATGGCTTCCAGTTCGCTAAGCATCTCATCATAACCAAAGCTGGCGGCCCCGGCGACTTGCGGTTGCACCGGGGCTAACGGCGTTGGTGACGCCTTTTTTCTGTTTTTCTTCTTACTCACTGACAGACTCCATCACTTCCGTTGTTACACCGGTAAATCTATCAGCAAAGCGCGCAGCGGCGTATCGGCGACGAGGGTAATGTTAGCTTCGTCACGAATAAATGCGCCGTCACCGCAGGTGAGAGCCTGCTTTTGCTGTTCCTGTGCGACGGCATGGACGGAGCCGTGAATCGACTGCAGATAGGCGCGTGGACCATGTAATTGCACGTTGATCTGCTCACCTTTCTCCAGCGCGATATGGTAGACCCAGGCCTGTTGGCGAAGCTGGAGGCTGTTATCCCCGCCCTCCGGAGAGGCCAGCAGCTGCAGCGTCGCGTCTGCGACATTGATTTTCTGCTGCAGCGGGTTTTCCCGCTGCGGGCAGGCATCAAGCCAAAGTTGCATTCGCGTTAACGACTGCTCTTTACTCAGATTATGCTCGCTATAGCTCACGCCAGGCTGGGTGGCGATCAGCAGCGCTTCACCGGCTTTGGCCTGCACGTGGTTGCCGTCGCTGTCGCGATACTCCGCTTCGCCTTCCAGAATCAGGTTCAGGATATCGACTTTTGGGTACGTTCTGGCCTGGAAGGAAGCGCCGGGCGCCAGCACTTCCTGGTTGAGGACGCGCAAGGATGCGAAGCCCAGTAATTTCGGGTCGAAGTAGTGGCCAAAGGAGAAGGTGTAGCGGGCCTGCAGCCAGCCGAAGTCTGCTTGTCCGCATTGTTTGGCTGTTCGGGTAGTAATCATGTTCTTGACCTCTCTTTACACTAAATCAATGGTAAAGGTATGGACGCTGTATTGTTAGCCAGATATTCTGCCCGGTATGTTCAAATTTCCTGAATGAGAAAGCGATGGCCAAAGAGAGAGCATTAACGCTGGAAGCGTTACGCGTGATGGATGCGATCGACCGGCGCGGAAGCTTCGCTGCCGCAGCTGATGAGCTGGGACGCGTGCCTTCCGCCCTGAGCTACACCATGCAAAAACTGGAGGAGGAACTAGACGTGGTGCTGTTTGACCGCTCAGGTCATCGCACGAAGTTCACTAACGTTGGAAGAATGCTGCTGGAGCGCGGGCGCGTGCTGCTTGAAACGGCGGATAAACTCACCACCGATGCTGAAGCCCTGTCGCGTGGTTGGGAAACCCACCTGACGATCGTTACCGAAGCGCTGGTGCCCACTCCGGATCTGTTTCCGCTGATTGAGAAACTGGCGACTAAATCAAACACCCAGCTGTCGATTATCACTGAGGTGCTGGCCGGCGCCTGGGAGCGGCTGGAGCAGGGGCGGGCGGATATCGTTGTCGCACCGGATATGCATTTTCGTTCCTCTTCGGAGATTAACTCGCGCAAACTCTATTCGGTGCTCAGTGTGTACGTCGCGGCGCCGGATCACCCGATCCATCAGGAGCCGGAGCCGCTCTCTGAGGTTACCCGCGTGAAATACCGCGGCGTCGCGGTGGCGGATACCGCGCGCGAGCGGCCCGTCCTCACCGTTCAACTGCTGGATAAACAGCCGCGTTTAACGGTGAGTACGATAGAAGATAAACGTCAGGCGCTACTGGCCGGACTGGGCGTGGCGACTATGCCCTATCCGCTGGTGGAGAAGGATATTGCCGAAGGTCGCCTGCGGGTCGTCAGCCCGGAATACACCAATGAAATTGACATTATCATGGCCTGGCGACGGGACAGTATGGGCGAAGCGAAGTCCTGGTGTCTGCGTGAGATCCCCAAGCTGTTTGCCGGCAGATAGTGATGAAGACGCTCCTCCCGCTAGCGGGAGGAGCAGGAAGATTAGTAGGAAAAGGGTTTCGGATCGGGCCCGAAGCGATTATTGCCTTCGGTGCCGCGCTGGCAGTTAAAGATCAGGATCACCAGCCAGCCGATGACCGGGATCAACAGCAGCAATAGCCACCAGGCCGAACGATCGGTGTCATGCAGACGGCGAAATTGCACCGCCCACCACGGTAAAAAGACCAGTACGCCATAGATAGTGGTCAGAATGCCTTCGCCGCCAGCCCGCTGCCAGCCCAGCATTTTATCGATGATGCTCAATACGCCGGTCAGGATGAGGTTGACCAGAATAAACATCCAGTACTCTTTGCGCCGCGCACGGCCGCCAAATCCTATATAGTTTTTTAATACCTTGAGATACCAGTCCATTTCTACGCCTCAATTAACCGTCAATCACTTGTTTTTTAAGCGATCGCAATAAGAATAGACGTGAATGAATGGTGGGTAAATATCTGTTTTCTGAATTATTGGGCGCCATCACTGGCGCCCGACAGATCAACGGAAGCGCTGATCGCGACCGTGCGGTTCGTTGAGATCCTGCTGCGGCCCAATGGAAATAATACCGGTAGGGTTAATGGTTTTATGGCTGCGGTAATAGTGGTGACGGATATGCGGAAAACTCACCGTCTCGGCGATACCCGGCATCTGGTAGATGTCGCGCAGGAAACCGTACAGATTGAGGTAATCGCTGATGCGCCGTTTATCGCATTTAAAATGGGTCACATATACCGGGTCGAAGCGTACCAGCGTTGTCCATAGGCGAATGTCGGCTTCCGTTAGCTGATTGCCCGTCAGATAGCGATGCTGGCCGAGGATCTGCTCCAGCCGCTCCAGCGAGGTAAAGACCGCATCCACCGCTTCGTCGTAAGCTTGCTGGCTGGTGGCAAAGCCGGCTTTATACACGCCGTTGTTGACGTTGTCATAGATCCAGCCGTTCAGCTCATCGATTTGTTCCCGCAGCGCTGGCGGGTAGTAATCCCCGGCCCGGGCGCCAAGGCCATCGAAGGCGGTATTGAACATGCGGATGATTTCTGCCGACTCATTGCTGACGATGGTCTGCTGTTTTTTATCCCACAGCACCGGCACGGTCACGCGTCCGGTGTAGTGCGGGTCGGCGTGCAGATACAGCTGATAGAGAAAGTCATGCTGGTAGAGGGTATCGCCGGTGGCTTCCGGGAAGCTATCGTCAAAGGTCCAGCCGTTTTCCAGCATCAGCGGATTGACCACGGATACGGGGAGAAAAGGCTCCAGACCTTTTAATTTACGCATAATTAACGTGCGATGCGCCCACGGGCAGGCGAGAGAAACATACAAATGATAGCGATCCTTTTCCGCTGCAAAACCGCCTTCACCGCTGGGGCCAGCCGCGCCGTCGGCGGTCAGCCAGTTACGGAAGGCGGAAACGGAACGTTTAAAACGCCCACCGGTGGATTTTGTGTCATACCAGGTATCCTGCCAGACGCCGTCGACTAATTGTCCCATCTTTGCTCCTCCTTCAGACTACAGATAGCAAAAGCGAGGAGTGGTCTCCTCGCTTTTTTCATTCATTCAGTATAGTGCGCTTACCATTTCTTATTCAGTACACGGTCAATACTGAAGGTGCCCGGTCCGGTAATGGCCAGCAGCAGGTAACCGCCCGCAATGGTCAGGTTCTTCATGAACATCAGGGAGTTCACGCCTTCCGCAAAGTTGCTATGGAACAGGAACGCGGTCAGCAGCGTAAAGCCCGCAGTGAACAGCGCGGTGGTCCGGGTCAGGAAACCGAACAGAATCGCCAGACCGCCGCCGAACTCAAGGAGGATAGTCAGCGGCAGCAGCGCGCCCGGGACGCCCATGGCTTCCATATACTGCTGGGTTCCCGCATAACCGGTGATTTTGCCCCATCCTGCAGTGATAAACAGAATCGGCATCAGAATACGCGCTACCAATACACCAACATCTTCTAATTTTTTCATTTGTTACTCCAGAAAACCCAAAGGGCGGCGGTTTTGTTTTTTAGTGCAATCCCGCGTAGTTACGCGGTGTTGCTGTCGATGGAGAGGATAGTAGCGAGGCGGAGAGGGAATTGTTAGCAAGGAAAACTGTAGATCTATTTCAAAGTTTCTGAGCAATCAGTACGCGGAGGCGAAAGTGTACCGAACGCGATGGGCCACCACCGGTCCTGGTATGGCGTGAGGTAAAGGGCGTCGTAGAGAAGGGCGCGCTACGGAAAAGGCGCATGTTGCTGCGAACAGGGTGCGGTAACGGACAGGGAAATGGCAGAGCGAGGGCGCCAGGGAAAGCGCCCACGCTCAGGGCCGCTAGCGAACTGCCGACTGGCGCAGGATCCCGCGCACCAGGCGCCAGGTGCTCCACAGTCCGAGTCCGCGTTTGGTCCAGCGCATTAAAAAATGCGGATGTCGTACGGACCATACGGCCATCAGACCGCTGCCAACCATCAGCCACGAACGTAAACTCAGCAGCGTATGCCAGCCGCGGTCGAGGGGCGCAGTCGCCTCGTGCCAGTGACGGCGGCAGGCGCTGAGCTCCAGCCGTTGCTGCTGGATCTGGCGCAGCAGCTGCGCCTTTTGCCGTTCACGCTCCTGTCGGCCATTCACGATTTATCCTCCTCCAGAAGGGCACGGTCGTTCTCCAGCTCTTTACGCGTTAGACGCAGCAGCGTGGAGCGGCGCGCCTTACGTAGGGTTAGGATACCCACGATCGCGGCGGCGAGGAGCAGCACAACGGTGGTGGCGATCATCACGTGCAGGCGGTACTGAGCGTCAACGGCCCAGATAACCAGCACCAGCAGACTCATGAGGCCAAACGCGGCAAACAGCAGCGTCAGTCCGGTCATGATCAGCAGCTGGAAGAGGTTGGCTTTCTCCTCCTCCAGCTCCACGACGACCAGACGCAGCCGCGTTTCCACCATTTCGACCAGCAGCGTGACGATGCGCTGACCAATGGAGAAAACGCGCTGACCCGGTCCCTGCGTGTGTTGAGTATTCGCCATAATCAGCGACGCGACAGCAGGACACCCAGCACCAGCCCGACGGCGGCGCCAATTCCTACCCCAGTCCACGGATTTTCGCGAACATAATCATCCGCTCGCGCGGCGGTCTCACGAGTTTGACGAAGAATCGCTTCGCTGGTTTCACCCAAACGAGCGCGGCTCTCTTTCAGCGCGCTCTCGGCTTTACTGCGCAGTTTACCCATCTCTTCTTTCGACTTGTCCGCCGAGGAATTTAGTACTTCCTCCAGGGTATCCGCCAGCGTTTTCAGTTCTGCACGAAGGTCGTCAGTCACATTCTCTTTAGCCATGTCGTTCTCCTGTAGCGTGGTCCGTGTTGCGAAAGTTAATGGTGATTAGTAATCCCGAGACTCCAGCGTTTTTAACTCCTGTTGCGCTTCATTGAGTTTATGCTGGCGTTTGTTAATTTTGTCCGCATCGCCTTTCTTCCGGGCTTCCTGCAGATCGCGCTGACGTTCAGCGATCTCTTCCCGCTGTTTGGCAATTTTTTGCTTATGATCGGCTTTGAGTTTACTGTCGCTACAGTTTTCCCGAACCTGACGTAGCGCAGTATTTAGCCCATCAATGCGACTTTGATTATGATGCTTTTCGGCGTAGCTGATCTCTCGTTGAATATCCTGCTCTTTTTCCTGGCAGGGAGAGGCGGCTAGGGCGCTGGCGCTAAGTGAAGTCAGGACCAGAAGCAGAGCGATGCGGTGTTTCATGGATAGTACCTTCCATTGTCTGAGGGGATACCCGGAGGATATACCCGTTCCCGTTGGTGAACGTGAATGCGTTGATTCCCGCAGGTTTAAGCATAGTAACAAATGCGGGAAACCACCAGACTGGGTTAAAAACGCAGTCTGGCGGCAGCTTACCCGAGGCGATGCGGCGCGTCGCGCAGGCGGGATAGCCAGGCGGTGGGCGAGTTATCGTCCTCCAGCAGGGCAATAATATAACCATGTGGCAGAGCGCGGCCGAGAACTTCTTTCGCCGCCGCGCCCTGGGCGGTGGAATCGAACTTAATCAGCAGACCATCCTTCTGCGGCGTGATGCTTTTAAAGCGGATGCCGTTGGCATCGAGATGATGCCAGACGGAGAAACCGTCCGGCATTCCGATACCCTGGCCAACCGGGCGGATCGCCAGCGTGGCCTCCTGCTGCTGCACCGCCAGCCAAAGCCAGAACAGGGCGCCGAGCAGAAGAGAACCACCCAGCAGCCAGCTGAACTGGCGCAGGGAAGGGCGTTTCATGACCATCATTAGCCCCGGCTTCTGTATTTTTTCTTCCACAGCACCACCAGCGAGCCGATCAGTCCGAAGACCAACAGGGCAACCGGCAGGAGCATCAGGCAGGACATCAGCTGATCTTCATACTTGAGGAATACCGGGGTTTTACCCAGCAGATAGCCAAGCGAGGTCAGGATGAGCACCCACAGCAGGCCGCTCATCCAGTTGAAAAACTGAAAACGGGCGTTATTAAGGCCGGAAAGCCCGGCGATGGTGGGCAGCAGCGTGCGTACGAAGGCGATAAAGCGGCCGATCAGCAGCGCGGAGAGCCCATGCTTATGAAACAAGTGATGCGCACGCTGGTGATAGTGCGAAGGCAGGTGTGACAGCCAGTTTTGCACGATCCGCGTATTACCCAGCCAACGCCCCTGAATATAGCTTAGCCAGCAGCCGAGGCTGGCGGCGGCGGTGAGCAGCAGCAAAGTTTCCGGAAAACCCATCGCCCCTTTGGCGATCAGCACGCCCACGAGCACGAGCAGACTATCCCCCGGTAAAAACGCGGCAGGCAATAACCCGTTCTCAAGGAACAAAATCATAAACAAGACAAAATACAGCATGCCTATCATGGAGGGATTCGCGAGCGTTTCGTAATCCTGAGCCCACAAGGCATTCAATAACTGGGTAAATAGTTCCATTCACGATTCCTGGTACATCGGTTAACGGCACGTCTGAGCGCGTGGCATATAGGGCGACAAGATTTTTATGAGATTATGGTCGCTGCTTAGGCGCTCTGAACGCTTCCCTGTATAAGACTGAAGTAAGTAAATACCTACCCCCAGAACGACAAAATGCATCTAATTGTAACAAATCACCTGACTTTCCGTCAGAGAAATTGCAACGTGTTGCTCGTTGATTTTGCTGATTGCGGAGATGGGAGGCGAGAGGATTTACACAGGCTGACACTATATATGACTTGCTTACTCCAGCCTCACTGTCAGACAGGCGCGCAGGGGGGCGCGCCGGAGGGATAAGGCCTTATTTCGCGCCGTTGACTGCAGTATCGAGATGAACCACCGGGTTTTCGGCAAATAAGTAGCGATCGGCATTAAATTCAAAGTCATCGCTGGTTTCGTTGAACAACATTTGCTTGGTATTTTCCAGATGCTGCCACATCGCCAGCTTGGCGGCGTTGGGATCTTTTCGCAGCAGAGCTTTCAGGATCTGATCATGGTCGTCGCACCAGTTATCGACCGTACGCAGGTCGATATGCTCATGCAGCTTTTTCCAGTAGGGGTTATGCACGCGCTGGGTCCACATCTTTTCCACGATCGCCGCCAGCGCGCTGTTCTGCGTCGCCAGCGCCACCTGGACGTGAAACTGCAGGTCCCACTCGGAGTCGCGGAAACATTTCTCGTTACGCGCTTTCTCCTGAATCTCCATCAGCTTCATGATGTCCTGTTTGGTCACCTGAGTCGCCGCGAATTCGGCAATATTGCTTTCAATTAGCTGCCGCGCCTGCAGCAGTTCAAAGGGGCCATAGTTGGCGAACTCAAGGCTTTCATCGGCCACCTGCTGGTATTTCGGATGGTTGGAGATAACGTGGATACCCGACCCTTTGCGGACTTCGACATACCCTTCCACTTCCAGCATGATAATGGCTTCACGAACCACGGTGCGGCTGACGTTTTTTTCATCGGCGATGAAGCGCTCGGCGGGCAGCTTATCCCCTACAAGGTAGACACCTTGTTCGATGCGCGTCTTCAGCTCAGCGGCAAGCTGCTGATATAGACGGCGTGGTTCAATGATTTCCATATTCGCTCCCGGAAGATGGCGACAATATTCGATTTGTTATACCACTTTTACGCGCTTTCCACCACTGGCAGGCATGAAAAAGCCGCCTGAGAAGGCGGCTTGATCGGCGATTACCTTGCCATTCGATCTAACTCTGCGTGACCGGTTTGCGGCTGCTAAGCGGCGTCGAGTCATCGTCAGCCGGTTTGTTTTTCAGCACCGTCCAGATAACCAGCGCGCCCAGCAGGTCAAAGACGGCCAGTACCGCAAACAGCGGGCTAAAGCCGATGGTGTCTGCCAGCGCGCCGACAACCAGGGCGAACATGGTGCTCGCCAGCCAGGCGGCCATCCCGGTCAGACCGTTGGCGGTAGCGACTTCGTTACGGCCAAAGACGTCGGAAGAGAGGGTAATCAGCGCCCCGGACAGTGCCTGGTGAGCGAACCCGCCGATGCACAGCAGGGCAATCGCCACGTACGGGCTGGTGAACAGGCCGATCATCCCCGGGCCAATCATCAGCAGGGCGCCCATGGTGACCACCATTTTACGCGACACGATCAGGTTGACGCCAAACCAGCGCTGGAACAGCGGCGGCAGATATCCGCCGACGATGCAGCCGAGGTCGGCGAACAGCATCGGCATCCAGGCGAACATGGCGATCTCTTTCAGGTTAAAACCGTAAACTTTGAACATGAACAGCGGGATCCAGGCGTTAAAGGTCCCCCAGGCCGGCTCGGCGAGGAAGCGCGGCAGGGCGATACCCCAGAACTGACGGTTGCGCAGGATTTGCCACGGCGACATTTTCTTCGCGTTATTGGTCTGATGCTGAGACTCCTGACCGCCAATGATGTAGTCACGTTCTTCGTCAGATAATTTTTTCTGGTCGCGCGGGTGTTTGTAGAAGATAAGCCAGGCGATAGCCCAGGCGAAGCTCAATACCCCGGAGATGATGAACGCCATCTGCCAGCTGTGCATGACAATCGCCCATACCACCAACGGCGGCGCGATCATGGCGCCAATAGAGGAACCCACGTTGAAGTAGCCCACCGCGATAGAGCGCTCTTTTGCCGGGAACCACTCTGAGCTGGCCTTCAGGCCGGCGGGGATCATTGCGGCCTCCGCTGCGCCGACTGCGCCACGGGCCAGCGCCAGTCCACCCCAGCTGCCGGCCAGCGCCGTTGAGCCGCAGAATACCGCCCAGGCGATGGCGAAGAAGGCATAGCCAATTTTGGTCCCCAGAATATCAAGGACATACCCCGCGACGGGCTGCATAACGGTATAGGCAGCGGAATAGGCTGCAATGATATAGGAGTACTGTTGGGTCGAAATGTGTAACTCTTCCATCAGCGTCGGCGCGGCCGCCGCTACGGTGTTACGGGTCAGGTAGCCCAGCACGGTGCCCAGCGTCACCAGCGCGATCATGTACCAACGTAACCCTTTAATTTTACGCATGTAAACCTCATCGTCTGTTATCTTTCCGCATCAGGAGCGGCCTTTACCGAGCGCAATAAGCGGCCGGGAAAGCGAAACGGAGGATTCAGGAGGGTAGTCCCCTCTGGCCTGAACCTTACCATCAGTTGTTATGTTGAAAGTCGGTATCCATTCCGTATAAGCCGATGCCATAAGCACCGGTAATGCATTCCGTCGGTTTATATGTTGCGACGGCAGAAAGATAACTTGTCATACAACTTTAAAAGTTGAGAGCTGTCACAAAAGTGGGAAAGTTAGTGTGGTCTTTATCCCTTGACTGGAAAGCCAGAGATGGCGCGCTCTGGCGAGGTGTTTTGCTCCAGGGCGGTCATTTTTTTATCGACGTTTATTGATCTAACTCACGAAAAACAGTTCGGTCTGTAGAAATTGGTGTGATAACTTTGTCAGCATTGTAGTCAATCATCTGAAAGGCTCCCGCACTGGAGCGAAGAGGACACGCGAATGACATCGTTTATGACTGAAGATTTTCTACTTGATACCGAGTTTGCCCGCCGTCTGTACCATGATTACGCCAAAGATCAGCCGATTTTCGACTACCACTGCCACCTTCCGCCGCAGCAGGTTGCCGAAAACTATCGCTTTAAAAACCTGTATGACATCTGGCTGAAAGGCGATCACTATAAATGGCGCGCAATGCGCACTAACGGCGTGCCGGAGCGTCTGTGTACCGGTGATGCGTCCGATCGCGAGAAATTTGACGCCTGGGCGGCCACGGTTCCGCACACTATTGGCAACCCGTTATACCACTGGACCCATTTAGAGCTGCGTCGACCTTTTGGTATTACAGGTAAGCTGTTGTCGCCATCCACCGCCGATGAGATCTGGGACCAGTGTAATGATTTGCTGGCTCAGGATGCCTTCTCCGCCCGCGGAATCATGAAGCAGATGAATGTGAAGATGGTCGGTACCACCGACGATCCGATTGATTCTCTTGAGCACCACGCGGCTGTCGCCAAAGACAACTCCTTTGACATCAAAGTGCTGCCGAGCTGGCGCCCGGATAAAGCCTTCAACATCGAGTTGGCGACCTTCAATGATTATATGGCTAAGCTGGGCGAGGTATCCGATACCGATATTCGCCGCTTCGCTGACCTGCAAAGCGCCCTGACCAAACGTCTGGATCATTTTGCCGCACACGGCTGCAAAGTCTCCGATCATGCGCTGGACGTGGTGCTGTTTGCCGAAGCGACCGACGCCGAGCTGGATGACATTCTGGCGCGCCGCCTGGCTGGCGAGACCCTTAGCGAACACGAAGTGGCGCAGTTCAAAACCGCGGTGCTGGTATTCCTCGGCGCAGAGTATGCCCGTCGCGGCTGGGTCCAGCAGTACCACATTGGCGCGCTGCGTAACAACAACCTCCGTCAGTTCAAACTGTTAGGGCCAGACGTCGGCTTCGACTCGATCAACGATCGTCCGATGGCGGAAGAGCTGTCTAAGCTGCTGAGCAAGCAGAACGAAGAAAACCTGCTGCCGAAAACGATTCTCTACTGCCTGAACCCGCGTGATAACGAAGTGCTGGGCACCATGATCGGTAACTTCCAGGGTGAAGGCATGCCAGGCAAGATGCAGTTCGGCTCCGGCTGGTGGTTCAACGATCAGAAAGACGGTATGGAGCGGCAGATGACCCAGCTGGCGCAGCTCGGGCTGCTGAGCCGCTTCGTCGGGATGTTGACCGACAGTCGCAGCTTCCTCTCCTACACGCGCCACGAATACTTCCGCCGCATTCTCTGCCAGATGATCGGCCGTTGGGTGGCTGCCGGCGAAGCGCCTGCGGATATCGCGCTGCTGGGCGAGATGGTGAAAAACATTTGCTTTAACAATGCGCGTGACTATTTCGCCATTGAACTGAACTAAGGCCAGAGGTCGGTTGATATGCAATACATAAAAATCCATTCGCAGGATAACGTCGCGGTCGCGCTGACGGATATCGCTGCCGGTAGCGTGGTGACGATTGATAATGACTCGGTCACCCTCGGCCAGGATATCGTTCGCGGCCACAAGTTTGCACTGCGCGCTATCGCGAAAGGGGAAAACGTCGTTAAGTACGGGTTGCCGATTGGCCATGCGCTGGCGGATATCGCGCCGGGAGAGCATGTTCATGCGCACAATACGCGCACCAATCTCAGCGACCTTGACGCGTATCGCTATCAACCGGACCTGGTTGCCCAACCGCCACAGCCTGCGGATCGCGAAGTACAGATTTATCGTCGCGCCAACGGTGACGTCGGCGTGCGCAATGAGCTGTGGATCCTGCCGACCGTCGGCTGCGTCAACGCGATGGCCAGACAAATGCAGAACCGTTTCCTGAAAGAGACGTATGGCGCTGAGGATATCGATGGGGTACATCTCTTCAGCCACACCTATGGCTGCTCGCAGCTTGGGGACGATCACATCAACACTCGCACCATGCTGCAAAATATGGTTCGTCACCCGAACGCCGGGGCGGTGCTGGTGGTTGGCCTTGGCTGTGAAAACAACCAGGTGGAGGCCTTTCGCGAGACGCTGGGCGAGTTTGACCCGCAGCGCGTGCACTTTATGGTTTGCCAGCATCAGGACGATGAAGTGGAGGCGGGGGTTGAGCATCTGCATCAGCTGTATGAAGTGATGCGTCAGGATAAACGCCAGCCGGGCAAGCTCAGCGAGCTGAAGTTTGGCCTCGAGTGCGGGGGATCGGACGGCCTGTCGGGCATTACCGCTAATCCGATGCTGGGCCGCTTCTCAGACTATGTGATCGCCAACGGCGGCACTACCGTGCTGACCGAAGTGCCGGAGATGTTCGGCGCTGAACAGTTGCTGATGAGCCACTGCCGCGACGAAGCGACCTTCGACAAGCTGGTGACCATGGTCAATGACTTTAAGCAGTACTTTATTGCTCACGACCAGCCTATTTACGAAAACCCCTCGCCGGGTAATAAGGCCGGAGGGATCACTACTCTCGAAGATAAGTCGCTGGGCTGTACTCAGAAAGCGGGCTCCAGCCAGGTGGTGGATGTTCTGCGCTACGGCGAGCGCCTGAAGGTTCATGGTCTGAATTTACTGAGCGCGCCGGGCAACGACGCGGTCGCCACCAGCGCGCTGGCCGGCGCCGGCTGCCATATGGTGCTGTTCAGCACCGGTCGCGGCACGCCGTACGGCGGCTTTGTGCCAACGGTGAAGATCGCCACCAACAGCGAGCTGGCGGCGAAGAAAAAGCACTGGATCGACTTTGATGCCGGGCAGCTGCTCCACGGCAAAACGATGCCGCAGCTGCTGGAAGAGTTTGTGGATGCCATTGTAGCCTTCGCCAACGGTAAACCGACCTGTAATGAGCAGAATGACTTCCGCGAGCTGGCCATCTTTAAAAGCGGTGTTACCTTGTAAAGGCGTATTTGCGTTGGCGCCCAGAGGCTTGGTTTGTGTATCGGCCTGATAGCGTAGCGCCATCGGGCTCGTAACAGCGGCGTTTCAGCCAGTGAAGCGCCGTTTGTTTTTTTCAGTCAGGGAGCTTACATGACCGCGTATTGGCTGGCCCAGGGGGTCGGCGTCATCGCCTTTCTTATCGGCATTACCACCTTTATCAACCGCGATGAACGCCGTTTCAGGCTACAGCTGGCGGTCTATAGCGCTATTATCGGCGTTCATTTTTTCCTGATGGGCGCCGGGCCGGCTGGAATGAGCGCCGGGCTCAATGCGCTTCGCACAGTCATTTCCTTACGCACCCGTAGCCTGTGGGTGATGACAGTCTTTATCCTCCTGACGTTGATTCTCGGCCTGGGTAAACTGCAGCATGCCATGGAGCTGCTGCCGATCATTGGCACCGTCGCCAGCACCTGGGCGCTGTTTCGCTGCAAAGGGCTAACCGTCCGCTGCGTGATGTGGTGCTCCACCGCCTGCTGGGTCACGCATAATCTGTGGTTGGGTTCCATTGGCGGGACGCTGATAGAAGGCAGTTTCCTGATCGTCAACGGGCTGAACATCATTCGCTTCCGCCGGATGCAAAAGCGCGGTATCGATCCGTTTAAGGTTGAAAACGCAGTACAGGAAGAGAGCCCCTCCGCCCGATAGCGGAGGGGAAAGGCGTTATCCGCGCAGGGCGTTTTTCGCCAGCTGGTCGTCTTCCGCCATGCAGGCCGCGGCGGTAAACAGGGCGTCGGTGGAGGAGTTCAGGGCGGTTTCGCAGGAGTCCTGCAGCACGCCGATAATAAAGCCAACGGCAACCACTTGCATCGCCACATCGTTCGGGATCCCAAACATATTACAGGCCAGCGGGATCAGCAGCAGCGAGCCGCCCGCCACGCCGGAGGCGCCGCAGGCGCACAGCGAAGCGACCACGCTCAGCAGCAGCGCCGTCGGCAGATCCACCGGAATATTCAGCGTATGCACCGCCGCCAGCGTCAGCACGGTGATGGTGATTGCTGCGCCTGCCATATTGATGGTCGCCCCCAGTGGAATAGAGACCGAATAGGTGTCGCGATCCAGATTCAGCTTCTCGCACAGCGCCATATTCACTGGAATGTTGGCGGCGGAGCTGCGGGTGAAGAACGCGTAAACGCCGCTTTCGCGCAGGCAGGTGAGCACCAGCGGATAGGGGTTGCGGCGGATCTTCCAGAACACCAGCAGCGGGTTAATCACCAGCGCTACCAGCAGCATACAGCCCACCAGCACCAGCAGCAGCTGGGCATAGCCCCACAGGGTCTCGAAACCGGTGGTCGCCAGGGTGGAAGATACCAGGCCGAAGATCCCCAGCGGCGCAAAGCGGATCACCACTTTAACGATAAAGGTCACCGCGTGGGAGACGTCGTTGATCAGGTTTTTGGTGGTGTCGTTACCATGACGCAGGGCGAAGCCAAGCCCCACCGCCCACACCAGAATGCCGATATAGTTGGCGTTCAGCAGAGCGTCGATCGGGTTGGACACCATGCTCATCAGCAGGCCGCGCAGCACCTCAACAATCCCCGACGGCGGCGTGATGCTGTCGGCGGCGGTGGTTAAGTGCAGGGTCGAGGGAAAGAGAAAACTGAACAACACCGCGGTCAGCGCCGCGCTAAAGGTGCCCAGCAGATAGAGAAACAGAATGGGGCGTATACTGGTTTTTTGTCCGTGCTGATGGTTGGCGATCGAGGCCATGACAAGCATCAATACCAGCACCGGCGCTACCGCTTTTAACGCGCCGACGAACAGGGTCCCCAGCAGACCGACGGCGATAGCCGCAGGCTTAGAGACCAGCGCCAACAGTACGCCAAGCACCAGGCCGATTAAAATTTGTTTCACCAGGCTGCCTTGCGCCAGGCGGGAGAGCCACCCTGATGAGGGAGTGCGTGTTGTCATAATTCATTCCTTCCAGTGATGTAGCAAGCCATCCCAGCCACGTATTATTTTTTACGTTTATGTCAGGATGTAAGTAGATGTTTGCATAGTCGAGTATACGGAAAGAAAGACTGGCGGGAAGCGTAAAATACTGTGATTTTAATATGGATCTTATTTTTTAACTGCGTAGTAACATAATTGTGACATGAGCAGGTATTCTCGTTACGAGAACGTCTGCTATAGCTGATTACCGCGCCGCCAGCGAGGGCCGACGGCGCGGTAGCAGATTACTCTGGCAGTTTGCGCTGCTTGTCGTGCTGCCTGTTGACCCAGGCGTTAATCAGCAGCGTGACGGCCAGGATGCCGCCCACCACGCCCAGCGAGATGGCAACCGGGATATGGTAGAAGTCGACGATCAGCATCTTCACGCCAATAAACACCAGGATCACCGACAGACCGTATTTGAGCATCGAGAAGCGCTCAGCGACCCCCGCCAGCAGGAAGTACATGGCGCGCAGGCCGAGGATGGCGAACAGGTTCGAGGTCAGCACGATAAACGGATCGGTGGTGACCGCGAAGATTGCCGGGATACTGTCGACGGCGAAAATCACGTCGCTCAGTTCCACCAGAATCAGCACCAGCAGCAGCGGGGTGGCGAACAGCACCCCGTTTTTACGGGTGAAGAAGCGCTCGCTCTCGATTTTATCGGTCATCCGCAGATGGCTGCGGATCCAGCGCACCAGCGGCTTATCGCCGATGCCGGACTCGTCCTCCTTCGCCAGCGCCATCTTCACCCCGGTAAACAGCAGGAAGGCGCCAAAGACGTACAGCAGCCAGTCGAACTGCGAAATCAGCCAGCTGCCGGCGAAGATCATAATGGTACGCAGAACGATCGCGCCCAGTACGCCATACACCAACACCCGGCGCTGCAGAGCAGGCGGTACGGCGAAATAGCTGAACAGCATCAACCAGACGAAGACGTTATCGACCGCCAGCGCTTTTTCAATCAGATAACCGGTGAGGAAGGCTAAGGCCTGCGGATCGGCGACGGCCCGGCCCTGAGTTTGCACCAGATACCACCAGAAGGCGGCGTTGAACAGCAGAGAAAGCGTGACCCAGAGGATTGACCAGCCAGCGGCCTGCTTCATGGTCATGCTATGTGAACCGCGTCGTCCCTGAAGCAGCAGGTCGATTGCCAACATGATCGCGACAACGACAGCGAATCCACCCCATAGCAACGGCGTGCCGACAGTATTCATTTGATATTCCTTACATAAAAACAAAACGGCTGACGTCGGAAGACGGCAGCCGCTGCGCTTTTATGCATAGACCTCGCCTTCCGGCAAGGTCTCACTTACAACAACCAAAGTACATCGCGATGGGCTTTGGTTATTGCCCGGCGACCGGATGCGGTATTGCACGCATCGTAATGACGATCAACCGGCAAGGAAGTTACTCCCCTTTGCACGTAACAAAATATGTCACAGGGCGGTTTTCGTCAATGGCGGCCGGTCGGGCCTTTACACTCTTTTACGCCAGCGGCTGCGTATCGGCCGGGAAGATCACTCCGGTCTGGCGACGAATTTCGCTGGACAGTTTGGCGGTGATCCGGCTCACCGCCAGGCCCGGGTGATCCACATCCTGTGTCTCCACCAGGCGCGCAAAGGTCTCCGCCTCATACAGCATGGTATTAATGTGCTGGGGCTGCGTCAGGTCCTGGGCTTTACCGCCGCGCGGCACAAACGCCAGCTTCTGACATTCGGAGATTTTTTCGATCACTAACGCGCCGTCTTCGCCCTGAATTTCACTGGGGATCGCGGAATCGCTAACTTTGGAGTGATGCAGCGTCACGTCGAAGTCGCCATAGCTCAGCACCACGGTGCCCTGGGCGTCTACGCCGCTGTCCAGCAGGCTGGCGGTGGCAAGAACGGCCCGCGGCTCGCCCCACAGCGCCACAGCGGACGCCAGGCAATAGAAGCCGATATCCATAATCGAACCGTTAGAGAACGCCGGGTTAAAGGTGTTGGGGTTTTCGCCGTCAAGGTAGCGCTGATAGCGCGAGGAGTACTGACAGTAGTTGATAAAGGCTTTGCGTAGTTTGCCCACTTTAGCGAGCGATTCTTTCAGTAGGAGAAAGTTAGGCAGACTGGCGGTTTTAAAGGCTTCAAACAGCACCACGTTATTTTCTTTCGCCAGCGCTATCGCCGCCTCGACTTCCTGCAGGTTCGACGCCAGCGGCTTTTCGCAAATGACGTGCTTCTTATGGCTCAGGAACAGCCGGGTCTGCGGAAAGTGCAGCGAGTTCGGGCTGGCAATATAGACCGCGTCAACGTCAGGGCTCTGTGCCAGTTCATCGAGCGAGGTAAACAGATGCTCGACCGGATAGTCTTTGGCGAAGGCTTGCGCCTGTTCGAGGCTGCGGGAGTAGATGGCGGTAAGTTTATATTTGCCGGTTTCATGGGCGGCATCGACAAACTGCTTGGTGATCCAGTTTGTGCCAACAACTGCGAAACGTATCATAAACGTTGACGAACTCCGTTAAAGGGAACCTGCCGCCACTCTATCATGCCGTCATGACAAAACCAGTGCGTCACTACGCAGAACGATTTAACGAAAGGTGCGTCAGCCACAGGCGGGTGTCGAACTCCAGCTGGTGGTACTGCGGCTCCATATGGCAGCACAGCTGATAAAAAGCCTTGTTGTGATCCTTCTCTTTCAGATGCGCCAGTTCATGAACCACGATCATCCGCAGAAAGGCTTCCGGCGCGTCGCGAAATACCGTCGCCACGCGAATTTCCGCTTTAGCTTTCAGCTTACCGCCCTGCACGCGGGAAATGGCGGTATGCAGGCCGAGCGCATTGTTCAGCACGTGGATCTTACTGTCATACATCACTTTGTTGATCGGCGCCGCGCCGCGCAGAAAGCGGTTTTTCAAGTCCTGGGTGTACTGATACAGCGCTTTATCGCTGTTAACGTCGTGCCCTTGCGGATAGCGCTTTTGCAGCACCTCGCCGAGGCGGCCTTGCTCGATTAACGTGGTCACCTGCGCCAGCAGCGATTCAGGATAGCCCTGTAAATAAATGAGTTTTGTCATCGTCTTATCATTATGTCTGTCAGGAGGGCAGTTCAGCCACGGTCATGGTAAAGACCAGCGGCGCGGTACCCTCATTGCGGTAACCGTGCTCTATTTCGGTGCGGGCCACCGCCGATTCCCCGGCCGCCACCGTGCGGCAGATCTCGCCAAGCGTCAGCGTCAGCGCGCCGGCTTCCACGTGCAGCAGCTCGAAGGTTGTTGCCGGGTGGCCGGGCGAGGCAAAGGCTTCGCCGGGCTGCATCTCCCAGCGCCACAGCTCAATCATATTCGGCCCGGCGGTGCCGGCGAGGAGCCTGGCGCTGCCCCCCAGCGGGCCTTGCCAGAGGGTGGGGATCTGCTCGGCGGGAATAATATGCAACGCGGGTTCGCTTGCCACATTGACAATATCCGCTACCGATACGCCCAGCGCGGCGGCGAGTTTGCAGAGAATCGCAATGCTGGGATTGGCGGCCTCTTTTTCCATCTCGACCAGCATACCTTTGCTGATGCTGGCCCGGCGCGACAGCTCGTCCAGCGACATTTTTTTCGCTTTACGGTAGGCCTTCAGCCGCGTGGCGACGGCGCGACTTACCTGGTCGACATCAGATCCTGAATCGGTCGTTATATTGACTTTTACGTTCATTGGTCACTATGATGAAACAAATTGGTCATTACAGGATTATCGAATGCGTAGCGTAACGCCGTCAATCGAATCTGCGGTCAGCCGCCTGGCGCCGGGCTTTCGGGCATTAAGTATTGTGGTGGAGAGCGCGCCGGTGGCCGATCCCGCCGTCGCGGAGCAGGCGCTGGCCGAGGCCTGCCTGGCGGTGCAGCAGGATGATGTACCCTGGGCGCAAGCGCACCTGGCTGCATGGGATGAAGCGTTCAGCGCCTTCGGCGCGAAGGCGAAACGTACCCCCTGTTCGGCGCAGGCGCTGCGCAAGCGGGTGCTGAAAGAGGGGAGCCTGCCGGCCATCGATCCGGTGGTGGATATCTACAACGCGATCAGCATTCGCTATGCCGTCCCGGTTGGTGGGGAAAATCTGGCCGCCTACCGTGGCGAACCGCGGCTGGCCATTGCCCGCGGCGATGAGCCATTCGATACGCTAAAATCGGCAGAGCCGGTAGTGGAATATCCGGAGCCGGGCGAAGTCATCTGGCGGGATGATATAGGCGTAACCTGCCGACGCTGGAACTGGCGACAGGGCGTGCGCACCCGGCTGGACAGCGGCGCGCAGACGATGTGGTTTATTCTCGAAAGCCTGCCGGCGATGCCGTTGTCGGCCCTGCATGAGGCGGGAGAGCGGTTGGTAGGTTATCTGCAGCAGCTGATGCCCGGCGCCCGCGCGTCGATAACGCTGCTGCGAGCCGATGACGAGGGCGATCTACGCTGAGCGGCGATGATCAGCGATCTCTCTTCAACTGGACAGGATTTGCGTATAAACTCGCGGGTTTTACTATTCCGGAGGCGGAGAGGCGATGAGCCAGGCAGAGTTAAACGGTGAGTTATTCACATTAGAGCGGTTCCCACCTAACGCTGAAGAAGAAGCGCTTCAGGCATGGGAAGCGGCGGATGAATATCTGCTGCAACAGGTGAATGACGTCGACGGCCTGACGCTCATCTTCAACGACGGCTTCGGCGCGCTCGCCTGCGCGCTGGCGGATCGCAACCCGGTCAGCATCAACGACTCCTTTATTTCCGAGCTGGCGACCCGCCACAACCTGCGGATGAACGGTATCGATGAAGAGAGCGTGCGCTTTCAGGATAGCCTGAGCCCGCTACCGGCCGCGCCGGCGCTGGTGCTGATTAAGGTGCCAAAACAGCTGGCGCTGCTGGAACAGCAGCTGCGCGCCCTGCGCGAAGTAGTTACGCCGGAAACCCGCATCATCGCCGCGGCGAAAGCCCGTGATGTGCACAACTCGACGCTGGCGCTGTTTGAAAAAATCCTCGGCACCACCACCACCTCGCTGGCGTGGAAAAAAGCGCGTCTGATCCACTGCGTTTTCACCGCTCCTGAACTTGCCGATGCGCCGCAAACCTACAGCTGGAAGCTGGACGGCACGCCGTGGACCATCCATAACCACGCCAACGTTTTTGCCCGCAGCGGGCTGGATATCGGCGCGCGTTTCTTCCTGCAGCACTTACCCTCTGATTTAGAAGGCGAGATCGCCGATCTCGGCTGCGGCAATGGGGTGATTGGCCTGCAGGCGCTGGCGCAAAATCCAAACGCCAGCGTGATGTTCACCGATGAGTCGCACATGGCGGTGGCTTCCAGCCGGTTGAACGTCGAGCGCAATCTGCCGGACGATATCGCACGCTGTGAATTCATGGTCAACAACTCGCTCTCCGGCATTGAGCCCGACCGCTTTACGGCGATTCTGTGTAATCCGCCGTTCCATCAGCAACACGCTATTACCGACCATATCGCCTGGCAGATGTTTAACGATGCCCGCCGCAGCCTGAAATACGGCGGCGAGCTGTACGTCGTCGGCAACCGCCACCTCGATTACTTCCGTAAGCTGAAGCGCGCGTTTGGTAATTGCACGACGATTGCGACGAACAATAAGTTTGTCATTTTGAAAGCAACCAAGGTGCGTAAGCAGCGCTGATTCTTGTCGCGGTTTCCCCCGGCTCGCGGCTGTCGCCTTAGCCGGGCTAGCGTGCGGGATTATCGTGGTAGCCCGGGGAAGGCGCATCGCGCCGCCCCCGGGACAGGGCTAAATCGCCAGCGCCAGTTTAGTGCCCTGGGCAATCGCCCGGCGCGCATCCAGCTCCGCCGCCACGTCGCAACCGCCGATGAGATGCACCGTTTTCCCCGCCGCGCGCAGCGGATCCGCCAGCTCGCGGCGCGGCTCCTGACCGGCGCAGATCACCACCTGATCGACCGCCAGCAGTTGGCGCTCGCCGCCGATAGTGACATGTAACCCTTCATCATCGATCTTTTCATAGCTGACCGCCGGGATCATTTTCACCCCGCGCGCCAGCAGCGTCGCGCGGTGGATCCAGCCGGTGGTTTTGCCGAGCCCTTCGCCCGGTTTGCTGGCTTTGCGCTGCAGCATCACAATCTGTCGCGGGCTTTTACTCAGTTGCGGGCCTTCAGCACTCAGCCCTCCCGCCGTTTGCAGGCTGGTATCGATACCCCATTCGCGGCAGAACTCGCCGATATCCTGGCTGGTGGCCACGCCCGACTGGCTTAAAAACATCGCGGTGTCGAAGCCGATACCGCCGCAGCCGATAATCGCCACCTTCGCGCCAACCGGCGCTTTATCGCGCAAGACATCAAGGTAGCTCAGCACTTTTGGATGATCGATCCCGTCGATCGCCGGCAGGCGCGGGGCGATACCGGTGGCGAGGATCGTCTCATCGAACGCCAGCAGATCGTCTGTCGTGACGCGGGTGTTCAGGCGTAGATCGACACCATGCAGATCGAGCATGGTGCGGTAGTAACGCAGCGTCTCGTGAAACTCCTCTTTGCCGGGGATCTGTTTGGCGATATTAAACTGACCGCCGATCTCCGGGAGCGCATCAAACAATGTGACGTGATGACCGCGGGCGGCAGCGTTTACGGCGAAGGCCAGACCGGCAGGCCCGGCGCCGACCACCGCCAGCTGTTTAGGCGCGTTGGCAGGCAGGACCGGCATCAGGGTTTCATGACACGCGCGCGGGTTGACCAGACAAGAGGTGACTTTGCCGACGAAGATCCGATCGAGACACGCCTGATTGCAGCCTATGCAGGTGTTGATCTGATCGGCGCGATCGTCCTGCGCTTTTGATATAAATTCGGCGTCGGCAAGGAACGGGCGGGCCATCGATACCATATCGGCATCGCCGCGGGCGAGAATATCCTCCGCGACCTGCGGATCGTTAATGCGGTTGGTGGTGATCAACGGGATCGACACCGCGCCCTTCAGCTTGCGGGTGACCCAGCTGAAAGCTCCGCGTGGTACCGGCGTGGCGATGGTCGGAATGCGCGCTTCGTGCCAGCCAATCCCGGTGTTGATGATGGTCGCTCCCGCCGCTTCAATCGCTTTGGCCAGTTCGGTGACTTCCGCCAGCGTGCTGCCGTCGTTGACCAGATCGAGCATCGACAGACGGTAAATGATAATGAAATCGTGGCCGGCGCGCTGGCGCACCGCCTTCACCACCTCTACGGCGAAACGCATGCGCCTGGCATAATCGCCGCCCCATTGGTCGTCGCGCTGGTTAGTGCGCGCGGCGAGAAATTCGTTAATCAGATAGCCCTCAGAGCCCATCACCTCGACGCCGTCATAGCCCGCTTCGCGCGCCAGCTGGGCGCAGTGGGCAAAATCATCGATCAGCGTCAGGATCTCATCGTGGCTCAGTTCATGGGGGGTAAAACGGTTGATCGGCGCCTGTAGCGCCGAGGGGGCCACCAGCGCGGGCTGGTAGCTGTAACGGCCGGTGTGCAGGATCTGCAGAGCGATTTTGCCGCCTTCCTGATGTACCGCGTCGGTAATATGGCGATGGTGCGCCAGATGGCTGGCATCGTTGAGTACCGCGCCGCCGGCCATGGTGACGCCAGAGGGCGCCGGAGCGATGCCGCCGGTGACGATCAGCGCCACGCCGTGACGGGCGCGCTCGGCGTAAAAGGCCGCCAGCCGCTGCGCGCCGTCCGGCAGCTCTTCCAGCCCGGTGTGCATTGAGCCCATCAACACGCGGTTTTTGAGCGTTGTGAAGCCCAGCTCAAGCGGGGCGAAAAGCGACGGATAGCGGCTCATAGTGGCTTCCAATGTAAAATTATTGTTATGTGGTCGGATGAGTTACTAATTTAGCCATCGTGGAGAAAAAGGGAAAAGGGGAGTGCGGTGATTGTGATGGGATTCAAAGAACGGCGAAGCGTTGCCCCACACCCCGGCCCTCTCCCAAAGGGAGAGGGGGGGGAAAGGCGGAGCGGCACCGGTAGTTAGGGTGAGGGGGAAGACGCAACGCGCTGGCGGCGCTCCAGACCCGGCGCCTGCCACATCGACGTTGTCAGCCCGCTATCGACAAGGCCAAGCTGATCGGCGTACACCGTCTGCCACTTGCTCATCATCTCCTGATACAGCTCGCGATGCTGCGGATTTGGGGTGAACTCGCGGTGCCAGCTCACTAACCGCTCTCCGGTGCTGGCCATATCGTCATACAGCCCGGCGCCGGTTCCGGCGGCGATGGCGCAGCCCAGCGCGGTGGCTTCGCGGACCACCGGCACCCGCACCGGCAGGCCGGTGACGTCGCTGAGGATCTGGCTCCACAGCGCGCCTTTAGAGCCGCCGCCGGCAAACACCAGGCTGTCGAATGTCACCCCGGAGAACTGCGAGATCTGCGCGAGGTTGCAGGCGGAGACAATCGCCGCGTTCTCTTCCAGCGCGCGGAACAGGGTCGCTTTATTGCACTTTTCCGGATCGATGGAGAGGTTAATAAACGACGGCGCGGCGTGGTACCACTGCTTAAAGTGCATAGCGTCGGAAAAAATAGGCATCACGCCGTGGGAACCGGCGGGGACGCGGCTGGCCATCTCCTCCAGCAGCGAATAGGCATCGACGCCGAGCCGCTCGGCAATTAGTTTTTCTTCAGCGCAGAAGGCGTCGCGAAACCAGCGCATGGTCAGGCCGGTAAAGAAGCTGATCGATTCCGCCTGCGCCATGCCGGGAATGACATGAGGATTAACACGAATATTCATCTGCGGATCGGTGCGCACCTGCGGCAGGTTGACCACCTGCTGCCAGAAAGTGCCGCCGAGTACCGCAGTTTGCCCGGCGCGCACCACCCCAAGGCCCAGGCAGCCGAGCTGGACGTCGCCGCCGCCCATCACCACCGGCGTCCCGGCGCGCAGGCCGCTCTGCTGCGCCGCCGCTTCGGTGACGGCGCCCAGCAGGGTACCGGTCTCTTTGACCGGCGACAGCATATCGGCGCGCAGCCCGGCCATATCCAGCAGCGCCGGACGCCAGTCGCGGCTGAACAGATCGAGCATGCCGGTGGTGCCGGCGTTTGACGGGTCGACCGCCAGCTCGCCGGAAAGCTTCGCCGCCAGCCAGTCGCTGATCATGGTGATGGTTGCCGCTTTGCGGTAGATATCGGGGCGGTGGTGCGCCAGCCACAGCAGGCGCGGCATGGCGCTGAGCGCCAGGGTTTGTCCCGAGACCTCGTATACCTCGGATTCGAAGCGATAGTCGTGGATCTCCTTAAGCTCCGCCACTTCGCGGCTGGCGCGGGCATCGACGTTGGCGCAGGCCCAGATGGCCTCGCCGTTGCGGTCATAGAGAACGATGCCTTCGCGCATCGAACAGCAGGCGACAGACTGAATATCGGCGGCAGAGAGCCGGGCGGCGTCGAGCGCCTGGCGAATGCACTGGCAGGCCAGCTGCCAGTTGGTGGTAAGGTCGAACTCCATCGAGCCGGGGACGTTATCAACGCTCAGGTGTTTCCATTCGGCCTGGCCTACCGCCAGCTGGCGGCCATTAAGATCGAAAATAACCGCCCGAATGCTGCCGGTCCCGGCATCTAACGCTAACAGGTAACTCATGACATGCGCCTCGCTGTGGTCGCGCGGCGCCTGGCCGTCAGGAGGCCAGGGTAAGCACCGCGCGTGCTGTTGTCTCTTCCGTTACCAGGCCATTAATGCGCTTGCCAATCAGAGCGGCATAAATCGCCTGCGCTTTTTCTTCTCCCCCGGCGACGCCAACGATGGTCGGCAGCTGCGCTAGCTCATCAAGGGTCACGCCGAGCAGTTCCCGATGGATCTCCAGTCCTTCTACCGGCCTGCCGTCGGCCTGCAGGAAATAACCTAAAATGTCGCCGACCGCGCCTTTGCGGGCGTACATAAGCTGTTCGCCCTCGCTGATATAGCCGGAGCGCAGGATGGTCGCGTCGCGCCGCTGATCGATGGCGCCGATGCCAACCACCGCCGCGTCCGCCGCCGTCGCCGCGAGGATCACGTCGCGCACGCTCGACTCACGGCGCAGGATCTCGGCGACCTCCGCCGAAGAGACCCGCAGCGGCGCCGGGATAATGCTGACGCTGCAGGCGGCATCCAGCTGGCCAATACCGGTCATATAGGGGCCGACGCCGCCGGAGAGGGTCACCAGCCGCACCTGCTGCGAGCCGATAAAGCCGCTGAGATGCTGCAGGCAGCTCATGGTGGCTTCGCCGAAGCCGACCGCCAGCAGCTGTCCCGGCTGCAGAATACCCATCAGCGACTGCGCCGCGCCGATCCCCAGCCGGGTATTCATCGGCGGGGTGTTGAGCGCCGGCAGTACGCGGGCAATCTTGAGGCCAAAACGCTGCTGGAGTTCACTTTCCAGTGCCAGACAGCCCTCATAGCGCGAGTTGATCTGCACGCGGATCACCCCGGACTGACGGCCTTTCTCCAGCAGGCGGGAAATCTTCAGCCGCGGCAGCCCCAAACGCTCGCCGATGTCATTTTGTGTCAGGCCGTCGTGGTAGTAGCACCACGCCACCCGCGCCACCAGCTCTTCCTCGGCTAACGCCAGCCCGGCGTAGCGGTTCTCTTCCGTAATGCGTTTTTCGCTCATAAATTGAACTCTTATAAAAATTTAGATCATATGTTCGCTATTGCGCGGCCGGAAAGTGTGAGCCGACTGGCAAAACGGATCTTTCATCGCTGGCCCATTTTTTCCTGAGGATCTAAAGCACCAAACTGTGATCTTCGCACGGTTGTAAATATAGTTCACCGTCTACGCTTTTGAACATTATTAAATTTAAAAATCATTTGTTCAAACGAGGCGCGACGATGAAGCCACTGCTTGAAGCTCGCCAGATCCGCAAACAGTTCTCCGGCGTTGCCGTGCTGAAGGGCATCGACTTTACGCTATGCGCGGGCCAGGTGCATGCCCTGATGGGAGGCAATGGCGCGGGTAAATCGACGCTGATGAAGATCATCGCCGGCGTCGAAACCCCGGATAGCGGTGAACTGACGATCGGCGACCGCGCGTTTGCGCGCCTCAGCCCGGCGCTGGCCCACCAGCTGGGCATCTATCTGGTGCCGCAGGAGCCGATGCTGTTTCCCAACCTCAGCGTGCGCGAGAACATTCTCTTTCGTTTGCCGAAGCGGGCGGATACCGCCGCGCGACTGCAGGAAAAACTGCAGCAACTGAACTGCCAGATCAACCTCGATGCCAGCGCCAGCACGCTCGAGGTAGCCGATCAACAGATGGTCGAGATCCTGCGCGGCCTGATGCGCGAAGCGCGGATCCTGATCCTTGATGAACCCACCGCCTCTTTAACCCCGGGCGAAACGGAGAGGTTGTTTAGCCAGATCCGCGCGTTACAGGCGCTGGACGTGGGGATCGTGTTTATCTCGCACAAACTGCCCGAAATCCGCCAGCTTGCCAGCCATATTTCGGTGATGCGCGACGGGGCGGTAGTGCTGAGCGGCGAGACCGCAACTTACCGCGATGAGCAACTGATTAGCGCTATGACGCCGGCCAGCCGCGACCATACGCTGAGCGACACGCAAAAGCTGTGGCTGGCGCTGCCGGGCAACCGCCGCACCCAGGCGCAGGATTTTCCCGTGCTGCGGGTGGAGGATCTTACCGGAGAAGGCTTTATCGATCTCAATCTGGAGATCCGCGCCGGGGAGATCGTCGGCCTCGCCGGGCTGGTGGGATCCGGGCGCACCGAATTTGCTGAAACCTTATACGGCCTGCGTCCACCACGCGCCGGGCGGATCTGGCTGGAGAATCGCGAGATTAGTAATGACAGCACCCGAGCCCGGCTGGCCAGCGGGCTGGTCTATCTGCCGGAAGACCGCCAGGTCTCGGGGCTGTTTCTTGATGCGCCGGTGCGCTGGAACACGGTGATGTTCAATCAGCCGTCGTGGTGGCAGCAGGGGAAACGGGAGGCGGCGGTGGTTGAGCGCTATCACCGGGCGTTGGGGATCAAGCTGGCCGATGGCGATCAGCCGGTGCGCACTCTCTCTGGCGGTAACCAGCAGAAGGTGCTGCTGGCGCGCTGTCTGGAGGCCAACCCGCTGCTGCTAATTGTCGATGAGCCGACGCGCGGCGTGGATGTCTCCGCCCGCGCCGATATCTATCAGCTGCTGAAAAGCGTCGCCGCGCAAAATGTGGCAGTGCTGATGATCTCCTCCGATCTGGATGAGTTCATCGGCCTGGCCGACCGGGTGCTGGTGATGCATCAGGGCCGCTACAGCGGCGAGCTGGCGCGGCAGGCGGTGACCGTCGATCGCATGATGACCCTGGCCTTCGGAGGGCAGGCATGAAAACGTTACTCAAGAATCGCGAACTGAGCGCCTTCTTTGCCATCGTGGCGCTCTTTGTTGTGCTGGTGGCGCTCAATCCGGCCTATTTCAGCCTGCAGACCCTGGCGATGATTTTCGCCAGCTCGCAAATCCTCTGCCTGCTGGCATTGGGCGCGACCCTGGTGATGCTGACCCGCAATATTGACGTGTCGGTAGGTTCAACTGTTGGGCTATGCGCCATCGCCGTCGGCGTGGCGCTGAACAACGGCTACGGGCTGGCGACGGCTATCGCCTTCGCGCTGGCGATTGGCGCGCTGGCCGGGGCGTTTAACGGCCTGCTGGTCGTGGGGCTGCGCATTCCGGCGATCGTCGCGACGCTCGGCACGCTGGGGTTGTATCGCGGGGTAATGCTGCTGTGGACCGGCGGGAAATGGATCGAGGGCTTGCCCGACAGCCTGAAATCGCTCTCGGAGCCTGCGTTTATCGGCGTGTCGCCGCTGGGCTGGCTGGTGCTGGCGCTGCTGCTGGCGGGCGGCTGGCTGCTGTCGCGCACCGCCTTTGGTCGTGATTTTTACGCCGTTGGCGATAACCTCGCCGCCGCGCGCCAGCTGGGCGTGGCGGTCAACCGCACGCGGATGCTGGCCTTTACTCTCAACGGTATGCTGGCGGCCTGCGCCGGGATCGTCTTCGCCGCGCAGATTGGTTTTGTGCCTAATCAGACCGGCAGCGGCCTGGAGATGAAAGCCATCGCCGCCTGCGTACTGGGCGGGATCTCGCTGCTTGGCGGTACCGGTACGCTGCTCGGCGCGTTTCTCGGCGCCTTTTTCCTTACCCAAATCGACACCGTACTGGTGCTGTTCCGCCTTCCCGCCTGGTGGAATGACTTTATCGCCGGTCTGGTGCTGCTCGGCGTGCTGGTGCTCGATGGCCGCCTGCGCCAGGCGCTGGCCCGCCATCAGCGGGCGCTAAAGTACAGCCGTTTCCAGCCCGGTAACAAAGGGGGGAAACAGGTTGCCCGCTTTCCCGAACGCAAAAGCAAAGAGGTGGCTTAAATGAAGCTGAAGCTTAACTGGGAAAGCGCGCTGCTGGCGTTGCTGATCGTGGAGATCCTGCTGTTCGGCGCGCTGAATCCGCGCATGCTGGATCTCAATATGCTGCTCTTTAGCACCAGCGACTTTATCTGCATCGGCATCGTCGCGCTGCCGCTGACGCTGGTGATCATCAGCGGCGGGATCGATATTTCGCTGGGCTCGACCATCGGCCTGTGCGCCATCGCCCTCGGGGTGATGACCCAGGCGGGCTGGCCGCTGTGGCTCGCGGTATCGCTGACGTTGCTCTTGGGACTGCTGTGCGGGTTATTCAACGCCGCGCTGATCCACTACACCGGCATCAGCCCGCTGGTGATCACGCTTGGTACGCTGTATCTGTACGGCGGCGGCGCGCTGCTGCTTTCCGGGATGGCCGGCGCGACCGGTTACGAGGGGATTGGCGGTTTTCCCGATAGCTTCACCGCCTTCGCCAATTTAACCCTCGCCGGACTGCCGCTGCCGCTGGTGCTGTTCGCGATTATCACCTTTTTCTTCTGGCTGCTGACCCATCGCGGGCGCTTTGGCCGCCACCTCTTTTTACTCGGGCAAAACCCGCGCGCCGCGCGCTATGCCGCGCTGTCGGTGAACGGCATCCCGTACGTGCTGTATGGCCTGGTTGGCGTCGCCTCGGCGGTCGCGGCGCTGGTGATGGTCTCCTATTTCGGCTCGGCACGTTCGGATTTAGGCCGCGACCTGCTGATGCCGGCGCTGACCGCGGCGGTGCTCGGCGGGGCCAATATTTACGGCGGCTCGGGATCGATACTGGGTACCGCGCTGGCGGCATTGCTGGTGGGGTATCTGCAACAGGGTTTACAGATGGTCGGCATCCCCAACCAGGTGTCGAGCGCGCTGTCAGGGGCGCTGTTGGTTGTGGTGGTGATGGGGCGTTCGCTGAGCCTGCACCGTGAATGGGTGCGCGCGACCTGGCGGCGTCTTTTCTCGCATAAAACAATCGGAGCATAAAATGAAATTAAAACTGATCGTGCTGGCGCTGGCGATGAGCGTGGTTACCGCGCAGGCGGCGGACCGCATCGCCTTTATTCCTAAGCTGGTCGGCGTCGGCTTCTTTACCAGCGGCGGCAACGGCGCGAAAGAGGCGGGGAAAGCGCTGGGCGTGGATGTCACCTATGACGGCCCAACCGAGCCCAGTGTCTCCGGCCAGGTGCAGCTTATCAACAACTTCGTCAACCAGGGCTACAACGCGATTATCGTTTCCGCCGTCTCGCCGGACGGCCTGTGTCCGGCGCTGAAGCGGGCGATGCAGCGCGGGGTGAAAGTCCTGACCTGGGATTCCGATACCAAGCCGGAGTGCCGCAGCATCTATATCAATCAGGGCACGCCGCAGCAGCTTGGCGGCCTGCTGGTCGAGATGGCGGAAAAGCAGGTGACGAAGCCTACTGCCAAGGTAGCGTTTTTCTACTCCAGCCCGACGGTGACCGACCAGAACCAGTGGGTGAAGGAAGCCAAAGCCAAAATCGAAAAAGAGCATCCGCAGTGGCAAATCGTCACCACCCAGTTTGGCTATAACGATGCCACCAAATCGCTACAAACCGCCGAGGGGATCTTAAAAGCCTATCCGGATCTCGACGCCATTATCGCGCCGGATGCCAATGCGCTGCCGGCGGCGGCGCAGGCGGCAGAGAACCTCAAGCGTCAGGGCGTGGCGATCGTCGGCTTTAGTACGCCGAACGTGATGCGTCCGTACGTTGAGCGCGGCACGGTGAAAGCGTTCGGCCTGTGGGATGTGGTTCAGCAGGGCAAAATTGCGGTTAACGTCGCCGATCGATTACTGAAAAAGGGCGATCTTAACGTAGGCGACAGCGTTGAGGTGAAAGATATCGGCTCGCTGAAGGTCGAACCGAACAGCGTGCAGGGCTATCAGTATGAGGCGAAGGGCAACGGTATCGTGCTGCTGCCGGAGCGCGTGGTGTTCAGCAAAGAGAACATCAACAACTACGACTTCTGACGGAGGATGAGATGGCAGATTTAGACGATATCAAAGAGGGGAAGGACTTCGGCATCGACCGCCCGCAGCAGAATACGCTGTATACCCTGAAAGGCTGCGGCTCGCTGGATTGGGGCATGCAGTCGCGGCTGGCGCGCATTTTTAATCCGCACAGCAACCGCACGGTGATGCTGGCCTTCGATCACGGCTACTTCCAGGGGCCAACGACCGGGCTTGAGCGTATCGACCTGTCGATTGCGCCGCTGTTTGCCGACACCGACGTGCTGATGTGCACCCGCGGCGTACTGCGCAGCCAGGTACCGGCGGCCACCAATAAGCCGGTGGTGCTCCGCGCCTCCGGCGGCAATTCGATTTTGAGCGAACTCTCCAACGAATGCGTGGCGGTGGCGATGGAAGACGCGCTGCGGCTCAACGTATGCGCGGTGGCGGCGCAGGTCTATATCGGCAGCGAATACGAACATCAGTCGATCAATAACATCATCAAACTGGTGGACGCCGGCAATCGCTACGGTATGCCGGTCCTGGCGGTTACCGGCGTCGGCAAAGAGATGACCCGCGATGCGCGCTACTTCTCGCTGGCCAGCCGGATTGCCGCCGAAATGGGGGCGCAGTTTGTGAAGACCTATTTCGTTGAGGAAGGCTTTGAAAAAGTGACCGCCAGCTGTCCGGTGCCGATCGTTATCGCCGGCGGTAAAAAACTGCCGGAGCATGAGGCGCTGGAGATGTGCTGGCGGGCGATCGACCAGGGCGCGTCCGGGGTGGATATGGGGCGCAACATCTTCCAGTCCAGCGCCCCGCGCGCGATGCTTAAGGCGGTGAAAAAGGTGGTGCATGAGAATCTGAACGCGCGCGAAGCGTATCAGTTCTGGCAGGAAGAGAAACAGGGAGAGCTGAAATGAACGTCACGCTAGTGGAGATCAATATTAAACCCGAGCGGGTGGATGAGTTTCTCGAGGTGTTTCGCGCCAACCACGAGGGCGCGCTGCAGGAGCCAGGCAACCTGCGCTTTGATGTCCTGCAGGATCCCGAGGTGAAAACCCGCTTTTTTATCTACGAAGCCTATAAAGACGATGAGGCGGTGCTGGCGCATAAGAAGACGCCGCACTATTTAGCCTGCGTCGAAAAGCTGGAGGAGATGATGTCGCAGCCGCGGCAGAAGCGCAGCTTTATCGGCCTGTTACCGCAGGTGTGAGGGTTATCCTTCACCCTCTCAGAGGGAGAGGGTGAAGGACACTTTATTACGCTTCTTCGACCGAAACGCGCAGGGCCGCCAGCGCCTTGCGCGCCGCCTTCAGCACCTGTTCGCACTGCTCAAGGGTGAGCGTCAGCGGCGGTTCAATGCGGATCGTCTTGGCGTTGTTTAACGTCCCGGCGACCAGCACCCGCTGTCTGAACATCTCGCTGGCAAAGTCGTAGCCAATCTCGTTATCGACAAACTCAATGGCCATCAGCATGCCTTTCCCGCGCACTTCATTCACCAGGTCCGGATACTCCTGCGCCAGCAGGCGGAAACCGTCCAGCAGCATATCGCCTTTCTGCGCCGCCTGCGCCGGCAGGTTTTGCGTCAGCAGCACGTTGATCGTCGCCAGCGCCGCCGCACAGGCCAACGGGTTGCCGCCGAAGGTGGTGGTGTGCAGGAACGGGTTATCGAAGAGCACCGAGAAGACCTCTTCCGTCGCCACCGTCGCGCCGATCGGCATCACACCGCCGCCGAGCGCTTTCGCCAGACACAGAATGTCCGGCTGGACGTTCTCATGCTCGCAGGCGAACATCTTGCCGGTGCGGCCCATGCCGGTCTGCACTTCGTCGAGGATCAGCAATGCGCCAAACTCGTCGCACAGTTTACGCACCGCCGGCAAATACCCCGCTGGCGGGAGGATCACGCCCCCTTCGCCCTGAATCGGCTCGAGGATCACCGCCGCGACGTCGTCGCCGGTTTTCTTGCACTCGCTCAGCATGGTGCGCATGGCGTTGATATCGCCGAACGGCACGTGGCGGAAGCCCGGCAGCAGCGGCATAAAGGGTTTGCGGAAGGTCGATTTCGCGGTGGCCGACAGCGCGCCTAACGATTTACCGTGGAACGCGCCGCTGGTGGCGATGAAGGTAAATTTACCGCGCGGCGACTGATAGGCTTTCGCCAGCTTGATGGCCGCCTCTACCGATTCGGTACCGCTGTTGCAGAAGAAACTGTATTTGAGCTTGCCGGGCGTTAAGGCCGCCAGCGTTTTCGCCAGCATCGCCCGCAGCGGGTCCAGCAGCTCCTGACTGTGAAGCGGTTGTTTCGCGAGTTGATTCTCGACGGCGGATACCACAACTGGATTACGGTGCCCTACATTGAAGATGCCAAACCCACCAAGGCAGTCGATAAACTCCTGTCCCTGGGTGTCGACAAGCGTATTTAACCCTCCCGCTTGCCACTCTACGGCTCCGTAATCCCCGCCGGCTGTGACCGATTTTCGATACTCTAAAAACCCCGGATTCACATGCTCTTTAAAGTATTCCCTGACCTCCTGGTTAAGTGCTTTCATTTCCTCATGATCAAGCGTGCGCTTTTCAATGAGATTCAGTGCGTGTGCGCTGCAGGCCAGAGCCGATGCGCTGGAAGGTAACCTGTTCAAAATGTGCTCCTGGGGCGGACGTATCACACGATACTGGATTAAGTATTGCAGGGATTACGCCAGTTCGGCAGAAGCGGTGAAAATCGGGATAAATGCAAAGCAAAAGACGAATTGTGTAAAATTTAATCTCATTGCGCCACTATTGGCACGTTTTATTCCTGAGCTGACGAGATTTTCTGCCTGGCGGCAATAGACGGGGCGATCCGCCGTGGTGCGGGCTGCCCCAGCGCGGGGCAGCCGGTGGTGGAAAAAGAGGCTTAGTCGAGCTGAGAGATCTCCATCGCCGCCCGGTCAATAATGCCGATGATCTGCTTGAGCTGGGCGGCACTGCTGGCCTGCTGGTTCACTTTCAGGTCGAGGACCGCTTTGAAGTTTTCCAGCGCGCGCTTCATCTGCGGATCGCGGCGCAGCTCGCAGCCGACCATCCGCGCCTGCAGACGCTCCTGGATATGGGCCAGGTGCTCCTGGTTCTCGGCGTGCAGCTGTTTTCCTTCCTCGCTGATAAGGATTTTCTTGCGTCCGTTGTCGTCTTCCACGCTGATAAGGCCCTGGTCCTGGAGCAGATCCAGCGTCGGATAGATCACCCCCGGGCTGGGGCTGTAGTTCCCCTGGGTAAGCGTTTCGATCTCTTTGATCAGCTCATAGCCATGGCTGGCGCTGCGGCTGAGGATATCCAGAATGATCAGCCGCAGTTCGCCGTGGCCAAAGAAACGCTGGCGACGTCCGCCGCGGCGGCGGCCATGGTCGCCGTGTTCGCTGGGATCACCGTGGCGCCCGCGTGGCCCACGCCCTTCTTCATGATGATGTCGCATGGTTACCTCCTGCTGTTTTTTGATATATCTAATTTATATCTAAAAAATGAATGTTCGCAATGCTGGTTGCTATTTATTTTTTAAGATGTTGATATATATGTGATTGTTTTCTGTCTGTGGATTTTGATGCGGTTTGTTTTGACTATATCAAAAAAAGACTTGCATTCTTTTTAGTTGGCAATCATTATCATTTGCATCAAGTTTAGATATATCTATTTACCGTTCACGAAGGCAATCGATGATGACAAAAACCAAAGCAGACAAGTACCCGCAGCGTGTCCGCAATGAGCTGCGTTTCCGTGAGCTGACGGTGCTGCGCGTGGAGCGCGCAGGCGCGGCGTTCCAGCGTATCGTGCTGGGAGGCGAGGCGCTGGAAGGCTTCGCCTCTCACGGCTTTGACGACCATACCAAGCTTTTTTTCCCCGAGCCGGGCGCGGCATTTACCCCGCCGCAGGTGACCGAGGAGGGGATTGACTGGGGGGAAGGCGTGCGGCCTGCCACCCGCGACTATACGCCGCTGTACGATGCCGAACGTCACGAGCTGGCTTACGATTTCTATATCCACGATGGCGGTATCGCCAGCCGTTGGGCGCTGGAAGCAAAAGTGGGCGATAAGCTGGTGATCGGCGGCCCGCGCGGCTCGCTGGTGGTGCCGGAAGATTATGCCTGGCAGCTGTATGTTTGCGATGAGTCCGGCATGCCGGCGCTGCGCCGTCGTCTGCTGGGATTACGCCAGCTGCCGGCGAGGCCGCAGGTGACGGCCATCGTTACTATCGCCGATGCGTCGTATAAAGATTATCTGGCGGATCTCGACGGCTTTAACATCGAGTGGGTGGTGGGCCACAATCCGGCCTTCGTCGCCGAGCGTCTGGCGCAGGTGAAGGTGCCGGCGGAGGATTATTTTATCTGGCTGACCGGCGAAGGCGCGGTGGTGAAATCGCTGCTGGCGCGCTTTGAAGACGAGAGCATCGATCAGCAGCTGGTGCGTTCCCAGGCGTACTGGCACAGCAAGTAAAAAGCCATCGTGGTAAAACCCGGATAGCGGCGCGTCGCGCCTTATCCGGGCTACCGGCGGTGCCGTTTTTTGTCGGGTGGCGGCTTACGCCTTACCCGACCTGCTATTCGGCGGTGTTACATCGCCCCGGTAAGCGCAGCGCCACCGGGGAAGGCTTAGCGTTCCGCCAGCGCCTTAAACACCATCGCCACCGCGTGGGCGCCGGGGTCCATGTTGCCGAGCAGGCTATCGCTGTTGAGATAGGACGCGCGTCCGGCGCCGGCTTTGCTTGACTGGCAGGTGCGATCCGCCCCGGCCTGCGCCGCGGCGAAAGCGGCCTGCAGATTCTCCGGTTCGGCCAGCAGCGCCGCCAGGGCCGGCTGCAGAGCGTCGATCATCGTCCGGTCTCCCTCATCGGCGCCGCCGTAAAACTTCATCTGTTCCAGACCGGCGTTCAGCGCCTCGGCCACGCTGGCGCCTTGCCCCAGCTTCTGCCCGGCAGCGGTGAAGAAGATAGACATCAATACCCCGCTGGAGCCGCCCATCACCACCGTCAGGCGTTCGCCGATCAGCGCGAAGAGCGTTGGCAGATCGTTCAGGGGCAGCTGCTGACGCTCGAGCCGCTCGGCAATCTCGCGCGCCCCGGCGGCGAAGGTGGAGCCGGTATCGCCGTCGCCTACTTTGGCATCCAGCGCGTTGAGATGTTCTTCAAGATCGATGAGGGCGCCGGTCACCTGCGCCACGTAATCGCCCACCTGTGGGTTGGCCGAGGGTGTAAAATCCACCCGGGCGCTGTCGAGGGTGGACGGCACGACGTTGATAGTCCGCGGCTGCACCGGCTTCTGCCAGCTGGCGGTTTCCACATCCGAAAGCAGCGCTTTCTCAATACTCTCCTCCAGCACGATGGTGGTCAGCGAGAAGCCTTTCATATCCAGCGCCGTCACCAGCGAGGCCGGGCCTATTAACCAGTCAATGCGCGCCTGCAGCGGGGTGTTGGCCAGCTCGCGGGTCAGAATCGCCATCTCAGCCACCGACACGCCGCCGAGGTTATTGAGCATCACCGCCAGGCGGCCGGTTTCCGGTAGGGCGGCGGTCAGTTTTTCCACCATCAGGTTAACGATTTCCGCACTGTTTTGCGTGGCGATCGTCGAGGCGCCCGGCTCACCGTGGATGCCCATTCCCAGCTCGGCGTGACCGGCCTGATGGCGCGGCGCGCTGTCGGCTTCCTGCGGCAGGTGGCAGCTGGCCAGCGCCACCCCGATGCTGGCGGTATGGCTGGCGGCGTATTGCGCTTCACGCAGGACGGTGGCGAGGTTGAAGCCGCGCTCGGCGAAATAGCCCGCCACTTTATGCACCAGAATGGTCCCGGCGATGCCGCGCGGCTGTTTGTTATCCGGCAGCGAAATATCGTCGCCGACGATCAGCATCTCCACGTTGTAGCCGAGTCGGCGCGCTTTCTCCGCCGCCAGACCGAAGTTAAGCCGATCGCCGGTGTAGTTTTTGACGATCAGCAGGCAGCCCGCCTCGCCGGTCACTGCCTGAATGGCGGTGAGCACCGCGTCGACGCTCGGCGAGGCGAACAGATCGCCGCAGACCGCGGCGGTCAGCATGCCTTTACCAATAAAGCCGACGTGCGCCGGTTCATGGCCGGCGCCGCCGCCGGAGATCACCGCCACGTTGTTTTTATTCAGATCGCGACGGACCACCACCCGGATCGCCGGGTCGCTCTCCAGACGGGCGAGGTTATTCCACGGGCTGGCGATAATGGTACCCTCAATCACATCGTTGACGAGGCTGGCGCGCTGGTTAAAAAAGAATTGAGACATAGTGGTTCCTGAAGAGTAAGCGAAAACTCACCCTCCGGAGGCAGGCCCCCGGAGCGGTAACGGTCAACGTGAATTTTAGTCACGGATAAGGCGCTGGTGGCGCATATCGAGCACGATAGTCTCGCCGGGCTGCACGCTGTTCAGCGCCTCGCCCTGCTGGCTCAGCCAGGCGATCCCCGCCGCGCGGGCGATAATCGCGCCGTGAGCCTGTTCGCTGCCATCGCGCAGGCACAGGCCTTTAACGAAGCTGGCATCCAGCTGTAAGACGGTTGAGGGATAAATGTTGTCGGCAATAATAATTGTTGGCTCGCCGGGCGTCGGCACTCTCTCCTGAACGCCCTGCAGATGGCGCAGGGTGCGCTGCAAAATATCTTCGATATCGATATAGCGCGCCTGCAGGTAGGGGTCATCCAGCTGGCGATACTGCTGGCTGAGCTCCATCAACACCTGATGCCATGCCCATTCCGCCGTGCATTGTTCGGTGAGCAGGCGATCGTTGGCGGCATCAAACAGATCGTCATCGTCGAGCAGGGTGTGGTGCCCGGCGAAGATCGCCGCGATATCGGCGTGAAATTTATTTTCCGCCAGCTCGGTCAGGGCGATAAGATCCGCCAGCGTCTGGTCAATGGCCTGGCGCAGGCGCTGCTGCTCGCGGGCGGCATCGGCGGCAGCCGGGCGGAGCGGCTGGATCAGGGCCAGCGGATAGCGCAGGGCAGCGCCTTCGACGCGCTCGGGCGTTGCCGGAGCCGCTGCCGGTTGCGCCGCAGGCGATTCACCGAAGTTATCGGCGGCCAGCGCCTGAAACGCCGCCAGCGCCGCGTCGGCATCCGGACCGCGGGCCAGCAGGCGCAGCTTATCGTTGCGGCGGACCTGCAATAGCGCGATTTGGTTGAGGCTGTCCGGTTTGACGCACTTCCCGTTTTTCTCCAGCAGCAGATCGGCGTTAAAGCCCGCCAGCGCGGCGACCAGCTTCGACGCCGGACGCACGTGCAGGCCGTTGTGATTGTTAATAATGACTGACACCGATTTTGTGTCGCCGTCGTCGGCAAGCATCGGCGCCGGCGCGGCGTCAGAAGTTGGCGAAGGTAAACCCAGCTGAACCCGCTTGGCCTCCAGGGCGCTCATGGCGTCGGCGATCACCTTGTCGATCCCGGCGCCGGAGGCAGCGCTGACGGTGGCCGCCAGCGTCCCTTCCACCAGCGGCGCGGCGCACAGTCGCACCTTCGCGGCAATCGCCGGATCGAGCAGATCGAGGGCGGTTTCGGCGCTGAGCAACGCGCTGCCGATATCCATCATCACCAGCACGTGATCGGTATCGGCCACGGATTCGATCGCCTCCATGACTTTAAGCGGATCGGTGCCGATCGGGCTGTCGGGATCGTCGATCCCGGCGGCGATCGCCAGTTTGCAGCCATCGTTGATTAACATCTGCCGGGCCAGTTCTCCGACACCTTCGCCCAGCCGGGCGCTATGAGAAACAATAACCAGGTTTACCATCGCAATTTCCTTACTCTTTGGCGGCGGCGGCCAGCATCTGAACCATAAACAGCACCGAGGTCGCGCCGGGATCCTGATGTCCGATGCTGCGCTCGCCGAGATAGCTGGCGCGGCCTTTACGCGCCTGCATAGTGATGGTGGCGTGGGCCGCACGCTCGGCCACTTCGCAGGCGGCATCCAGCGCGGCGGCGATCGACAGGTGCTGCTCGCTGGACTGGCGCAGGGAGTCCACCACCGGCAGCCAGACGTCGCACATGGTTTTATCCCCTGGCTCCGCTTTGCCGCGATTGACGACACCGTCCGCACCTTCGCGGATCATCAGGTACAGCTCGTCGAGCGTCAGGCTCTGGTGGGCCTGGGTCACCTGCGCGGCGCGAATGAAGAAGGTGCCGAACAGCGGGCCGCTGGCGCCGCCGACGTTGGAGAGCAGCGTCATGCCGGTGTTTTTGAGGATAAAGCCAATATCTTTATCGGCAATCGACGGCAGCTTTTCGACCACTTTACTGAAACCGCGGTGCATATTGAGACCGTGGTCGGCGTCGCCAATCTCTTTATCGAGGCCGGTGAGAAAATCGCTCTCTTTGGTGAAAATATCGCCGCAGCGGTACAGCCAGTCGACGATTTGCGTTCTGTTCAGTGACATGTCGTGCTCCTTAGTTTCCCCAGTTCAGCGCCGGGGTGTGAACCGGGGCGTCCCATAGCGTCAGCGTCTCGTCATCCACTTTCAGCAGAGTGATGGAGAAGCCCGCCATATCCAGCGAAGTACAGTAGCTGCCGATGAGGTTGCGTTCGATGATGATGCCGGACGCTTCGCAGCGCTGGGCAAGGCGGTTATACACGCCATACAGTTCGGAAAGCGGAGTGGCGCCGAGGTTATTAACCAGCGCGATAACCCGGTCGCCGTTTTGCAGCGCGGTTTTGCTCTGCTGCACTTCCTGCCACGCGCCCTTGACGGTATCCCACTGGCGCAGCGTGCGGCTGTAAGCGCCGTTTTCCAGCAGGGTATCGAACATCTCATCGACGGTTTGGTCCAGCGAGCTGAAGCGGCGGCGGTCGATGCCCGGCTCGCCGTGAATGCCGACGCCGAACTCCATCTCGTCATCTTTCAGCGTAAAGGATGGCTGCCCGGCAGCCGGTACGGTGCAGGCGCCAAGGGCGATACCAATCGAGTGGCCGAGATTGTTCAGGCGGCGGCCCAGTTCAGCGCAGGCTTCCAGCGAGTCGCCGCGCTCGGCGGCGGCGCCGACCAGTTTTTCGATCAGTACGGTGTTGGCGACGCCGCGACGACCGGCGGTATAGAGGCTGTCTTTCACTGCCACGTCGTCGTCGACCACCACGGTGGTGACTTTAATGCCGCTCTCATGCAGCAGTTCGGTGGCGGTCTCAAAATTCAGGATGTCGCCGGTATAGTTTTTGATAATTAGCAAGACGCCTTCGCCGCCGTCAATTTGCATCGCGCATTCAAACATTTTGTCCGGCGTCGGCGAGGTGAAGATTTCCCCCGGACAGGCGCCGGAGAGCATGCCCTGGCCGATATAGCCGCAGTGCATCGGTTCATGTCCGCTGCCGCCGCCGGAGAGCAGGGCCACCTTGCCAGCCACCGGCGCGTCGGTGCGGGTCACATACAGCGGGTCCTGATGCAGGGTCAGCTGCGGATGGGCTTTAGCCAGCCCCTGTAATTGTTCATTCAGTACATCTTCAACACGGTTAATCAGCTTTTTCATTATTCAGTGCTCCGTTGGAGAAGGTTCGATGCCGCCTCTCTGCTGGCGGAGGCGGTCATCGCGTAGGGGTATCGTCTGACGGTGGAGCGTGCCTGGCGATATGATGATTCTGGCTGAGCGGACGAAAAAAAGAATGCCCCGACGATCGGGTTTCATTACGAAACATTGCTTCCTGATTTTGTTTCTTTATGGAACGTTTTTGCTGAGGATATGGTGAAAATGCGAGCTGGCGCGCTTTTTTTCTTCTGCCATAAGCGGCGGTCAGGATAGCCGGCGAAGCGGGTGGGAAAAAAATTTTTTGCTGATTTTCTGCCGACTGCGGGAGAAAAGGCGGTCAAACACGGAGGATTGTAAGGGCATTATGCGGCAAAGGAGCGGATCGGGATCGCAATCCTGACAGAGACTAGGGTTTTTTGTTCCAATATGGAACGTAAAAAATTAACCTGTGTTTCATATCAGAACAAAAAGGCGAAAGATTTTTTTGTTCCCTGCCGGCCCTACAGTGATCGCACTGCTCCGGTACGCTCCGTTCAGGCCGCGCTTCACTGGCCGGCGCGGATAACGCCAGGGCTCATCATGTCTACATGCGCACTTATTTGAGGGTGAAAGGAATGCTAAAAGTTATTCAATCTCCAGCCAAATATCTTCAGGGTCCTGATGCTGCTGTTCTGTTCGGTCAATATGCCAAAAACCTGGCGGAGAGCTTCTTCGTCATCGCCGACGATTTCGTAATGAAGCTGGCGGGAGAGAAAGTGGTGAATGGCCTGCAGAGCCACGATATTCGCTGCCATGCGGAACGGTTTAACGGTGAATGCAGCCATGCGGAAATCAACCGTCTGATGGCGATTTTGCAAAAACAGGGCTGCCGCGGCGTGGTCGGGATCGGCGGTGGTAAAACCCTCGATACCGCGAAGGCGATCGGTTACTACCAGAAGCTGCCGGTGGTGGTGATCCCGACCATCGCCTCGACCGATGCGCCAACCAGCGCGCTGTCGGTGATCTACACCGAAGCGGGCGAGTTTGAAGAGTATCTGATCTATCCGAAAAACCCGGATATGGTGGTGATGGACACGGCGATTATCGCCAAAGCGCCGGTACGCCTGCTGGTCTCCGGCATGGGCGATGCGCTCTCCACCTGGTTCGAGGCCAAAGCTTGCTACGATGCGCGCGCCACCAGCATGGCCGGAGGACAGTCCACCGAGGCGGCGCTGAGCCTCGCCCGCCTGTGCTATGATACGCTGCTGGCGGAGGGCGAAAAGGCCCGTCTGGCGGCGCAGGCAGGGGTAGTGACCGAAGCGCTGGAGCGCATCATCGAGGCGAACACTTACCTCAGCGGCATTGGCTTTGAAAGCAGTGGCCTGGCCGCTGCCCATGCAATCCACAACGGTTTCACCATTCTTGAAGAGTGCCATCACCTGTATCACGGTGAGAAAGTGGCCTTCGGTACCCTGGCGCAGCTGGTGCTGCAGAACAGCCCGATGGACGAGATTGAAACGGTGCTGGGCTTCTGCCAGCGCGTCGGCCTGCCGGTGACGCTCGCGCAGATGGGCGTCAAAGAGGGGATCGACGAGAAAATCGCCGCGGTGGCGAAAGCTACCTGCGCGGAAGGGGAAACCATCCATAATATGCCGTTTGCGGTGACCCCGGAGAGCGTCCATGCCGCTATCCTCACCGCCGATCTGTTAGGCCAGCAGTGGCTGGCGCGTTAATTCGCGGTGGCTAAACCGCTGGCCCAGGTCAGCGGTTTTTCTTTCTCCCCTCCGGCAGTCGCTGCCGGAGGGGTTCTCTATGGTACAACGCGGAAAAGGATATGACTGTTCAGACTCAGGATACCGGGAAGGCGGTCTCTTCCGTCATTGCCCAGTCATGGCACCGCTGCAGCAAGTTTATGCAGCGCGAAACCTGGCAAACGCCGCACCAGGCCCAGGGCCTGACCTTCGACTCCATCTGTCGGCGTAAAACCGCGCTGCTCACCATCGGCCAGGCGGCGCTGGAAGACGCCTGGGAGTTTATGGACGGCCGCCCCTGCGCGCTGTTTATTCTTGATGAGTCCGCCTGCATCCTGAGCCGTTGCGGCGAGCCGCAAACCCTGGCCCAGCTGGCTGCCCTGGGATTTCGCGACGGCAGCTATTGTGCGGAGAGCATTATCGGCACCTGCGCGCTGTCGCTGGCCGCGATGCAGGGCCAGCCGATCAACACCGCCGGCGATCGGCATTTTAAGCAGGCGCTACAGCCATGGAGTTTTTGCTCGACGCCGGTGTTTGATAACCACGGGCGGCTGTTCGGCTCTATCTCGCTTTGCTGTCTGGTCGAGCACCAGTCCAGCGCCGACCTCTCCCTGACGCTGGCCATCGCCCGCGAGGTGGGTAACTCCCTGCTTACCGACAGCCTGCTGGCGGAATCCAACCGTCACCTCAATCAGATGTACGGCCTGCTGGAGAGCATGGACGATGGGGTGATGGCGTGGAACGAACAGGGCGTGCTGCAGTTTCTCAATGTTCAGGCGGCGAGACTGCTGCATCTTGATGCTCAGGCCAGCCAGGGGAAAAATATCGCCGATCTGGTGACCCTCCCGGCGCTGCTGCGCCGCGCCATCAAACACGCCCGCGGCCTGAATCACGTCGAAGTCACCTTTGAAAGTCAGCATCAGTTTGTCGACGCGGTGATCACCTTAAAACCGATTGTCGAGGCGCAAGGCAACAGTTTTATTCTGCTGCTGCATCCGGTGGAGCAGATGCGGCAGCTGATGACCAGCCAGCTCGGTAAAGTCAGCCACACCTTTGAGCAGATGTCTGCCGACGATCCGGAAACCCGACGCCTGATCCACTTTGGCCGCCAGGCGGCGCGCGGCGGCTTCCCGGTGCTACTGTGCGGCGAAGAGGGGGTCGGGAAAGAGCTGCTGAGCCAGGCTATTCACAATGAAAGCGAACGGGCGGGCGGCCCCTACATCGCCGTCAACTGCCAGCTATATGCCGACAGCGTGCTGGGCCAGGACTTTATGGGCAGCGCCCCTACCGACGATGAAAATGGTCGCCTGAGCCGCCTTGAGCTGGCCAACGGCGGCACCCTGTTTCTGGAAAAGATCGAGTATCTGGCGCCGGAGCTGCAGTCGGCTCTGCTGCAGGTGATTAAGCAGGGCGTGCTCACCCGCCTCGACGCCCGGCGCCTGATCCCGGTGGATGTGAAGGTGATTGCCACCACCACCGTCGATCTGGCCAATCTGGTGGAACAGAACCGCTTTAGCCGCCAGCTGTACTATGCGCTGCACTCCTTTGAGATCGTCATCCCGCCGCTGCGCGCCCGACGCAACAGTATTCCGTCGCTGGTGCATAACCGGTTGAAGAGCCTGGAGAAGCGTTTCTCTTCGCGACTGAAAGTGGACGATGACGCGCTGGCGCAGCTGGTGGCCTACTCGTGGCCGGGGAATGATTTTGAGCTCAACAGCGTCATTGAGAATATCGCCATCAGCAGCGACAACGGCCACATTCGCCTGAGTAATCTGCCGGAATATCTCTTTTCCGAGCGGCCGGGCGGGGATAGCGCGTCATCGCTGCTGCCGGCCAGCCTGACCTTTAGCGCCATCGAAAAGGAAGCTATTATTCACGCCGCCCGGGTGACCAGCGGGCGGGTGCAGGAGATGTCGCAGCTGCTCAATATCGGCCGCACCACCCTGTGGCGCAAAATGAAGCAGTACGATATTGACGCCAGCCAGTTCAAGCGCAAGCATCAGGCCTAGTCTCTTCGATTCGCGCCATGGAGAACAGGGCATCCGACAGGCGATTGCTGTAGCGTTTGAGCGCGTCGCGCAGCGGATGCGCGCGGTCCATGGCCGTCAGCAGGCGTTCGAGCCGACGGGACTGGGTGCGCGCCACGTGCAGCTGGGCAGAGGCGAGATTCCTCCCCGGGATCACGAACTGTTTTAACGGGCCGCTCTCGGCCATATTGCGGTCGATAAGCCGCTCCAGGGCGGTGATCTCCTCTTCGCCGATCGTCTGGCTCAGGCGGGTCAGGCCCCGCGCATCGCTGGCCAGTTCAGCCCCCAGCACGAACAGCGTCTGCTGAATATGGTGCAGGCTTTCCCGGAGCCCGGCGTCGCGGGTCGTGGCGTAGCAGACGCCCAGCTGGGATATCAGTTCATCGACGGTGCCGTAGGCCTCGACGCGAATATGGTCTTTCTCGATGCGGCTGCCGCCGTACAGGGCGGTGGTGCCTTTATCCCCGGTGCGGGTATAGATACGATACATTCAGTTTCTCTCACTTAACGGCAGGACTTTAACCAGCTGCCCGGCGTTGGCGCCGAGCGTACGCAGATGATCGTCGCTATCGGTGACATGTCCGGTAGCCAGCGGCGCGTCCGCCGGCAGCTGGGCATGAGTGAGGGCTATCTCGCCGGACGCGCTGAGCCCGATACCCACCCGCAGGGGCGAGCTTCTGGCCGCCAGGGCGCCCAGCGCAGCGGCGTCACCGCCTCCGTCATAGGTTATGGTCTGGCAGGGGACCCCCTGCTCCTCCAGCCCCCAGCACAGCTCATTGATGGCGCCGGCATGGTGCCCGCGCGGATCGTAAAACAGGCGTACGCCTGGCGGTGAAAGCGACATGACGGCCCCCTCGTTAACACTCAGAATGCCTGGCGGAAAATCGCGGCAATCTCCTGCTCGTTGCCTTTACGCGGGTTCGAGAACGCATTGCCGTCTTTCAGAGCCATCTCCGCCATGTAGGGGAAGTCGGCCTCTTTTACCCCCAGATCGCGCAGATGCTGCGGAATACCGATATCCATCGACAGACGCGTGATAGCGGCGATGGCTTTTTCCGCCGCGTCGAGAGTGGACAGTCCGGTGATATTTTCGCCCATCAGTTCAGCGATATCGGCGAATTTCTCCGGGTTGGCGATCAGGTTGTAGCGCGCCACATGCGGCAGCAGGACAGCGTTGGCCACGCCGTGCGGCATGTCGTACAGGCCGCCCAGCTGGTGCGCCATGGCGTGCACGTAGCCGAGGTTGGCGTTATTGAAAGCCATCCCGGCCAGCAGAGAAGCATAGGCCATGTTTTCCCGCGCCTGCAGATTGCTGCCGAGGGCCACGGCCTGGCGCAGGTTGCGGGCGATGAGGCGGATCGCCTGCATGGCGGCGGCGTCCGTCACCGGGTTAGCGTCTTTGGAGATATAGGCCTCTACGGCGTGGGTCAGGGCATCCATCCCGGTCGCCGCGGTCAGGGCGGCCGGTTTACCGATCATCAGCAGCGGATCGTTGATAGAGACCGACGGCAGGTTGCGCCAGCTGACGATCACAAACTTCACTTTGGTTTCGGTGTTGGTCAGGACGCAGTGGCGGGTGACCTCGCTGGCGGTGCCGGCGGTGGTATTGACCGCGACGATAGGCGGCAGCGGGTTGGTCAGGGTCTCGATTCCGGCATACTGGTACAGATCGCCCTCATGGGTGGCGGCGATGCCGATGCCTTTGCCGCAATCGTGCGGGCTGCCGCCGCCCACGGTGACGATGATGTCGCACTGTTCGCGGCGAAACACGGCGAGGCCGTCGCGCACGTTGGTGTCTTTCGGGTTCGGCTCGACGCCGTCAAAGATCGCCACCTCGATCCCGGCCTCCCGCAGATAATGCAGGGTTTTGTCCACCGCGCCATCTTTAATTGCCCGCAGGCCTTTGTCGGTGACCAGCAGGGCTTTTTTCCCCCCCAGCAGCTGGCAGCGTTCGCCGACTACGGAAATGGCGTTGGGGCCAAAAAAGTTAACGTTTGGCACCAGATAATCAAACATACGATAGCTCATAATATACCTTCTCGCTTCAGGTTATAATGCGGAAAAACAATCCAGGGCGCACTGGGCTAATAATTGATCCTGCTCGACCGTACCGCCGCTAACGCCGACGGCGCCAATTACCTGCTCATTAAAAATAACTGGCAGGCCGCCGCCAAAAATAATAATTCGCTGTTGGTTGGTAAGCTGCAGACCGTACAGAGATTGTCCTGGCTGGACCGCTGGCGTAATTTCATGGGTACCTTGCTTCAGGCTGCAGGCGCTCCAGGCTTTATTCAGGGAAATATCGCAGCTGGAGACGAAGGCCTCGTCCATCCGCTGGATAAGCAGCGTGTTGCCTCCGCGGTCAACCACGGAAAACACCACCGCCACGTTGATCTCAGTGGCTTTTTTTTCCACCGCCGCCGCCATTTGCTGGGCGGCGGCCAGGGTGATTGTCTGAACTTGTTGGCTCTTGTTCATCATTCTCTCCCGCACCAGGATAACGCTGGCGCGAATAGTCAGTAGGGGGCGATAGTAAAAAACTATTACCATTCGGTTGGCTTGCTTTATTTTTGTCAGCGTTATTTTGTCGCCCGCCATGATTTAGTCAATAGGGTTAAAATAGCGTCGGCAAAACGTAATTAAGGGCGTTTTTTATTAATTGATTTATATCATTGCGAGCGATCACATTTTTTATTTTTGCCGCCGGAGTAAAGTTTCATAGTGAAACTGTCGGTAGATTTCGTGTGCCAAATTGAAACGAAATTAAATTTATTTTTTTCACCACTGGCTCATTTAAAGTTCCGCTATTGCCGGTAATGGCCGGGCGGCAACGACGCTGGCCCGGCGTATTCGCTACCGTCTGCGGATTTCACCTTTTGAGCCGATGAACAATGAAAAGATCAAAACGATTTGCAGTACTGGCCCAGCGCCCCGTCAATCAGGACGGGCTGATTGGCGAGTGGCCTGAAGAGGGGCTGATCGCCATGGACAGCCCCTTTGACCCGGTCTCTTCAGTAAAAGTGGACAACGGTCTGATCGTCGAACTGGACGGCAAACGCCGGGACCAGTTTGACATGATCGACCGGTTTATCGCCGATTACGCGATCAACGTTGAGCGCACAGAGCAGGCAATGCGCCTGGAGGCGGTGGAAATAGCCCGCATGCTGGTGGATATTCACGTCAGCCGGGAGGAGATCATTGCCATCACTACCGCCATCACGCCGGCCAAAGCGGTCGAGGTGATGGCGCAGATGAACGTGGTGGAGATGATGATGGCGCTGCAGAAGATGCGTGCCCGCCGGACCCCCTCCAACCAGTGCCACGTCACCAATCTCAAAGATAATCCGGTGCAGATTGCCGCTGACGCCGCCGAGGCCGGGATCCGCGGCTTCTCAGAACAGGAGACCACGGTCGGTATCGCGCGCTATGCGCCGTTTAACGCCCTGGCGCTGTTGGTCGGTTCGCAGTGCGGCCGTCCCGGCGTGTTGACGCAGTGCTCGGTGGAAGAGGCCACCGAGCTGGAGTTGGGCATGCGTGGCTTAACCAGCTACGCCGAGACGGTGTCGGTCTACGGCACTGAAGCGGTATTTACCGACGGCGATGATACTCCGTGGTCAAAGGCGTTCCTCGCCTCGGCCTACGCCTCCCGCGGGTTGAAAATGCGCTACACCTCCGGCACCGGATCCGAAGCGCTGATGGGCTATTCGGAGAGCAAGTCGATGCTCTACCTCGAATCGCGCTGCATCTTCATTACCAAAGGCGCCGGGGTTCAGGGGCTGCAAAACGGCGCGGTGAGCTGTATCGGCATGACCGGCGCTGTGCCGTCGGGCATTCGGGCGGTGCTGGCGGAAAACCTGATCGCCTCTATGCTCGACCTCGAAGTGGCGTCCGCCAACGACCAGACTTTCTCCCACTCGGATATTCGCCGCACCGCGCGCACCCTGATGCAGATGCTGCCGGGCACCGACTTTATTTTCTCCGGCTACAGCGCGGTGCCGAACTACGACAACATGTTCGCCGGCTCGAACTTCGATGCGGAAGATTTTGATGATTACAACATCCTGCAGCGTGACCTGATGGTTGACGGCGGCCTGCGTCCGGTGACCGAGGCGGAAACCATTGCCATTCGCCAGAAAGCGGCGCGGGCGATCCAGGCGGTTTTCCGCGAGCTGGGGCTGCCGCCAATCGCCGACGAGGAGGTGGAGGCCGCCACCTACGCGCACGGTAGCAACGAGATGCCGCCGCGTAACGTGGTGGAGGATCTGAGTGCGGTGGAAGAGATGATGAAGCGCAACATCACCGGCCTCGATATTGTCGGCGCGCTGAGCCGCAGCGGCTTTGAGGATATCGCCAGCAATATTCTCAATATGCTGCGCCAGCGGGTCACCGGCGATTACCTGCAGACCTCGGCCATTCTCGATCGGCAGTTCGAGGTGGTGAGTGCGGTCAACGACATCAATGACTATCAGGGGCCGGGCACCGGCTATCGCATCTCTGCCGAACGCTGGGCGGAGATCAAAAATATTCCGGGCGTGGTTCAGCCTGACACCATTGAATAAGGCGGTATTCCTGTGCAACAGACAACCCAAATTCAGCCCTCTTTTACCCTGAAAACCCGCGAGGGCGGGGTAGCTTCTGCCGATGAACGTGCCGATGAAGTGGTGATCGGCGTCGGCCCTGCCTTCGATAAACACCAGCATCACACTCTGATCGATATGCCCCATGGCGCGATCCTCAAAGAGTTGATTGCCGGGGTGGAAGAAGAGGGGCTTCACGCCCGGGTGGTGCGCATTCTGCGCACGTCCGACGTCTCCTTTATGGCCTGGGATGCTGCCAACCTGAGCGGCTCGGGGATCGGCATCGGTATCCAGTCGAAGGGGACCACGGTCATCCATCAGCGCGATCTGCTGCCGCTCAGCAACCTGGAGCTGTTCTCCCAGGCGCCGCTGCTGACGCTGGAGACCTACCGGCAGATTGGCAAAAACGCCGCGCGCTATGCGCGCAAAGAGTCACCTTCGCCGGTGCCGGTGGTGAACGATCAGATGGTGCGGCCGAAATTTATGGCCAAAGCCGCGCTATTTCATATCAAAGAGACCAAACATGTGGTGCAGGACGCCGAGCCCGTCACCCTGCACGTCGACTTAGTAAGGGAGTGACCATGAGCGAGAAAACCATGCGCGTGCAGGATTATCCGTTAGCCACCCGCTGCCCGGAGCATATCCTGACGCCTACCGGCAAACCATTGACCGATATTACCCTCGAGAAGGTGCTCTCTGGCGAGGTGGGCCCGCAGGATGTGCGGATCTCCCGCCAGACCCTTGAGTACCAGGCGCAGATTGCCGAGCAGATGCAGCGCCATGCGGTGGCGCGCAATTTCCGCCGCGCGGCGGAGCTTATCGCCATTCCTGACGAGCGCATTCTGGCTATCTATAACGCGCTGCGCCCGTTCCGCTCCTCGCAGGCGGAGCTGCTGGCGATCGCCGACGAGCTGGAGCACACCTGGCATGCGACAGTGAATGCCGCCTTTGTCCGGGAGTCGGCGGAAGTGTATCAGCAGCGGCATAAGCTGCGTAAAGGAAGCTAAGCGGAGGTCAGCATGCCGTTAATAGCCGGGATTGATATCGGCAACGCCACCACCGAGGTGGCGCTGGCGTCCGACGACCCGCAGGCGAGGGCGTTTGTTGCCAGCGGGATCGTCGCGACGACGGGCATGAAAGGGACGCGGGACAATATCGCCGGGACCCTCGCCGCGCTGGAGCAGGCCCTGGCGAAAACACCGTGGTCGATGAGCGATGTCTCTCGCATCTATCTTAACGAAGCCGCGCCGGTGATTGGCGATGTGGCGATGGAGACCATCACCGAGACCATTATCACCGAATCGACCATGATC